>DFBZ01000077.1 GCA_002366835.1 Gammaproteobacteria bacterium UBA3067 | reverse complement strand
TCAAGACAGGCTGACTCAATGGCTGAATTAACCATCTAAAAAACCAAAGAGCTGATAACAGCGAGAAAAACTCTGGTTAAACAAAAATATCAATCCCCAGTAGTTCGACTTTCTGTGGAGGTAAAGCTGCGGCAACACTTTGATAGGCAGAAACAGCCCCCTTTGCGTGACTAGGGAGGGTTTTCGGATCTTGGTATTTAAAGATTGGACGAGTTTGCAGGTCTTCAGCGCGGTTTGTTGAGGTTACCTGCCTTGCAGTATCGAGCTTCGCTTTGGGATTGCTGGCTGGGGAGTATGAAGCACCGTTAGATTTCTCTCGATACGGGTTTGCTCCCTCGTTAACTGGCACAGCATCGCGCCCTGGCGAGGGATGCTTCGAGGAGCTCCGAGCCTTAGGCAGAAATGTGCTCGTTGTAGAGTTAGTCAGTTGCACCAGCTATTCCACTTACCAAAAATAAAAAAATTGAGAGAAATCACCCGATTTAGTCAATCACTATCATCATAAAAGCGCATTTAACTATGGGCGTCAATGAATCAACTTAATCACAACCAAATAAAACCAAGCAGTACTGCACCCAGCCCAAGGCGATAAATAACAAAGGGCATCATACCCACTTTATCCAGCAAGGATATAAACACGCGAATTGTCAGGTAGGCAACGGTGGCTGAAGTTACAACTGCGATCGCTATAAGTGACCAATCCACAGCAACAGAAGACTCCAATAAATCCAGAGTTTTTAAGCCTCCTCCTGCAAGAATAAGAGGAATCGACAATAAGAAAGAAAAACGCGCCGCAGATTCTCGATTAAAGCCAAGCAAGAGTGCAGCGGTTATGGTGATTCCAGAACGTGAAGTACCAGGTATCAGCGCAAGCGCCTGCGCCATACCGATGACCAATGCGAGCTGCCAAGTAAAGTGCACCTCCTCTTTTGACAAAAGAGCCGTTTTATCGGCATACCATAGAAGCAGGCCAAAAATAATTGTGGTTGTTGCAATAATCCAGGTAAACCGTAAATACTCATCCACGTAATCATTAAGAATAAAACCTGCCGCTCCAGCAGGAATGGTTCCGATAATCACGGCAAAAGTCAGTCGCGCCTCTTGATTCCAGCTCTTATGACTCAAGGCCGAAACGCTACCCGAACTCATTGCCACAAGCTCTTTTTTGAAGTAAAGCATAACGGCTGCTAATGTACCCACATGCACAGCAACGTCAAAAGCTAAACCCTGGTCAGGCCAACCCAATACCTTTGAGGGCAATATAAGGTGGGCAGAACTGGAAATGGGTAAAAACTCGGTGAGGCCTTGAATTAAAGCCAAAACTAACGCTTGAAATATATCCACAAAAATTCTCTGATAAATGGGTGGGGCTAAATACGAGCAAGCTCTATTTTAGATGATATTATCGTCCGGGCAGTTTTTGCCAATTAACTTTTTCCCTGAGATACACAGGAATAGCTTCATCGGCAGAACATAGCTCTCCATTCTCATAGCAAACTAAAGCCAGCTGAGCTATTTCCTTCGCGCTTGCTACAACATCAGGCGACCAATTCGAAATAAATGGGTTTGCTGCAGAAATTTCATTCTGATAGAGACAACCATTTCCTACCGCAAACACTGAACCAGCCAAGCCAAGGTCTGACTCAAAAATTTGAGGAATGGAAGATGGATTACAAAGCAGCTCAGCTCCAACCAACTCCATAGTTTGCTTAACCCCAAGCCTATAGTGCGCCCAATATATTTCACCCATTCGCGCATCAACAGCCGTCACTACTTCGCGGCAAGCCATCGTCAAATAAGCCGACTGAGCCAAACCCGCGAGGGAGGAAACAGGAATTACCGGCTTATTGTTTGCAAAGGCTAAACCCTGTACAACCGAAGCGGCGATACGAATACCGGTGAAAGAACCGGGCCCGCATCCAAATGCATAAATATCGATGTCCTGTATTGTAAGCTGCGCTTCGGAAAGAAGGTTTTGCACCATCGGCAATATAAGCTCATTGTGCTTTTTGGCAGAGTCCGATATTTTTTCAAACAGTTTTGAGTGATGCAACAAAGCGACTGAACAGGAATCCGATGCGCACTCAATTGCAAGTATATTTGGCATAAAATAATTGCGTTTATAGAAGATAAATGATGGTTTTCGAACTCGGCAATATTAACGCAGCCAACATTAATTTAATATGCCGAGCTTACTAAAATCATCCCACTGCCCTCTGTTATACCCCTGGATGAAAAAAAGAGGCCACATAAGGTTTAATCCGCACTACTAACTACCACATTTTTACAACACTAAAACCCCATAGAACCCCTAAACACGGGATCATTCAATGGAAGGCTAAACATGCATATTACTGACAATACACAGTCTATAACCGGCCTTATTCTCGCTGGAGGGCAAGCATCGAGAATGGGTGGGGAAGACAAGGGGCTGCTTTTTCTCAACGAAAACCGCCTGATTGAGCACGTCATTGAGCGACTTGAACCACAAGTCAAGCAGATCCGAATTAGCTGCAACAGAAATATCGAATCGTATCAGCTTTACGGCTACCCCCTTATCACTGATGACCGGCACGCTCTCGACGGAAAAGCTGAATTTAATGGGCCATTAGCAGGTGTACTTGCAGGAATGGAGGAGATAAATACTAAATATACGCTAATCGTACCATGTGACTGCCCTGTTCTACCCTGCGACCTTGGCCAACGCTTAATGAAAGCTTTAATCCAAAACAATACAGACGCAGCTATTCCCTTTGACGGAACAAGAGCACAGCCTTTGTTTCTGCTAATAAAAACAGAACTGAAAGATGCACTTCGCAGCTATTACCTTGAGGGAGGAAGATCCATGAGACGTTGGCTTAAAAGGAACTTAGTTACTGAGGTTAACTTTAGTAAGGAGAAGGAGGCGTTTATAAACCTTAATACAGATAGGGAGCTACAAAACTTCGCCAAGGGGGCAAAAAGACCACCCGCATAAAACAAATTGATGCAACAGCGGATAAAAATGCCTTAATTCGAGATTCCGCAGACGATAGAAATAAAAAAGCGCCATACGGCGCTTTTTTATTTCAGCAGAATCACCCCGTATTACTTCGGAGGAAAATTAAGCTTTTTTAGGTGGACGACCGCGACCTCTTGATGCGGCTGGTTTCGCCACAGCTACTGCCGAAGCAGCTGCTTTGGGCGGACGTCCACGTCCACGGCTAGCCGCTTGAGGCGCTGCTACGTCTGACACTGCCGCCTTAGGTGGGCGTCCACGACCTCTAGAAGCGGCTGGTTTAACAGCTGCTGCTCCAGGCGTAGCCGCTTTAGGTGGGCGTCCACGTCCGCGACCCGTCGCCGCTTTAGCCGCTACAGGTTTTTTCGCTACGGCTGCTTTAGCAGGCCGGCCAGGGTTTTTTTTTGCTGCTGGCTTAGCAGGAGCATCTAGCTTTTTGAGCTGTGCTGCCGCTTTTCGCTCGGCCGCTTTCACCTTTAAGCCTTCTGACTTTTCACGCTTCTTCAGCTTGGCACTATCCACCTTAGCACGTGCTGCTGACGTCTTTTTCTCAAAGGCAGCAACTTTCTTGGCAAGGTCTGCAGCTGCTTTCGCTTCAAGAGCAGCTTTGTATTTCGCTATTGTTTCGATAGCACCGGTTTTTACCTTCGCCAAACCTTCTTCAGCTTTAATACGCGCTTGCTTGGCTTTCAGCTCAGCCAGTTTACCGCGAAGAGTTTTAGCTTTAGCGGTAAGCTTGCTTACCTCGTTAGCTGCTTTTGTTGCAGAACGCGCATCCATCTTACTGGATGATTTAGCCGCTTTCGCTTTTGCTGCATCTGCTGCCTTTTTTGCTGCACCACTACTCTTCTTTAACGCGGCGAGATCGGCAACAACACCATTAACAGCCAACGTCGCTTTATCAAGGGCAGAAGATGCTGCCGGTTTTGCTGCTGGTTTACGACCACGCTTAGCGGCAGGTTTTGTTGCTGGCTTAGTTGGTTTCTTCATACGAATGCCTCTTTTCCATCATCGAAAATTAATAAATTAGGTACAACAACGCTGTATCACTATTAAAAATTAGCACAACATTAAACGATTACAGCTTATTTCGAGCGCAATAGTAATATTTTTTAAAATAAAGTCCAGTTTTTTGTGCAAAATTCACTTGAATAATGATTTTCACATAGGCTTTTCCTCTTTCCTACCTTATTTATCGTTAGTGTAAGCAAATATTTTTTAGATATTTCATCAATAACGAGGGATTTTATAAAGGGCGTCTCTAAAAATTAGAATTTTTATTCGAGAGCAAGGAAGCACCGCACGGAAACCCACAGTGTAAAAGGGCTACATGAGCAGTTGAGTACGGAGCTGACGCCGCTATCGGGTAAAAAGGCAATTTTTAGAGATGCCCTAAAGCCAAAGAAATTTCTGATATTGGATTTTTCCATTATTAAAGCTGTGCATTTCAGCGCACGACAATAGAAGGGATAAAAAAACAGAACCCGCCAATTACCCCTTGCTAAAAGAGTATCAACTGGGCAAAAAACAATATTATGCTTTGAACCTGGCAACTAGCGAGGAATAAATGGCTTGCGGAAAGATGGCGGTTAATGAGCAACAAACCTGTAGAAAACACGGAATGAAAACCACAGCCTGAATAACATTTTCAGAGCAGAGCTTCTATTGCTGCAAAACTGGCGGGGCGGCCCTTATCATTAAGGGAGGCACAAAAAACACATGCGCCGATGTGAGTTTGATCCCCATCCAGGGAAACAATTTTTTGGCGAAACATGAACTTCAGCCTGGAGACCCTTTCCAAGCAAGAAATAACCTTAAATTGATCACCCGATTTAAGCGATTTTTTATAATCAATTTCGGCGCGAATCACCACAAGGTGTACTCCAGCGCGTGTTATTTCGGCAAAATCAAGGCCGCGCTCCAAGAGATACTCATGACGCGCATGCTCAAGGTAGTTTTGATACACCGCATTGTTAACGATTCCCTGCATATCACACTCGTAATCGCGTACTTTGAGTTGAATACTTGCCTGAAAGGATGAGGTCATAATAATGCCTTTTACTGTGGGGATGGCCAAGGATTTCTGCGCCTCGGCTTTAAAGGATATCTCTATTAAGCGCTGAACTAATAAGCAAGCGCACCGCCCATATTTCTCGGATCGCTAACCGAAATAAAGCCCCTATTTCGCCTTATCACTGAATTTGCATCACCAATTTTCCACGGACTGGGAACAATTCCTACATGCTTTTTATTCTTTAAGGCAGATATCTCCGTCTCATTCAGCGCACCTGGCTCATAAAAAATCTTATTTGGTTTCCATTGATGATGAAAGCGCGGGCTTTTCACAGCGCTTGCCAACGTCATTTGGTGATCAAGAACATTCACTAATACTTGCAAGGTTGTGGTTATGATAGTGGAACCACCCGGCGAGCCGGTAACTAATAAAGGCTTATCGTCCAGTGTCACAATGGTAGGAGACATGGAGCTAAGCATCCGTTTATTTGGCGCAATAGCATTCGCTTCATTTCCAAGCAAACCATAAGTATTTGCAACCCCTGGTTTAATAGAAAAGTCATCCATTTCATTATTTAATAGAAAACCAGCACCAGCTACCACAATCTTATTTCCATAAGCAGTATTCAGCGTTGTTGTAACAGAAACAGCGTTACCCTTCGCATCCATGACTGAGTAGTGGGTTGTTTCACGACTCTCCTCTGGCCACTTTCCTGGGCCGATTGCTTCGCTATCGGAGGCATATTGAGCATTAAAATCTGAAAAACGCTGTTTTGCATAGGCTTTATCTTGTAATTTTTTTACAGGGACTGGGTAGTGATCTGGGTCACCCAGATATTCAGCTCTGTCCGCGTAAGCACGTCGCTCAGCCTCGACCATTAAATGGATTGTTTCCTCCCTGTTTCGGCGAGATTTATCCAAGGTGTAAGGCTCCAACATGTTAAGCATTTGTTGCACCAAAATTCCGCCCGATGAAGGAGGGGGCATCCCCCATATATCAAAAGAGCGATAAGTGCCGCGAATAGGCTCACGCCATACGGGCTCATAACCTGATAAATCCTTATGCGATATCCGGCCATTACCACGCCCCATCTCCGCAACAATTAACTCGGCCACCTTGCCTTTGTAGAATCCATCTCGGCCATGCTGGGCTATTAATTTGAGCGTGTTTGCAAGGTCGGCTTGTTTCCATATTTCACCGGCCTGATAGGTTTTATTTTGGTTCATAAAGCTGCGAGCAGATGCGGGGTGTTTTTGAAATTCTTTTTGATGCTTTGAGAACTGTTCAGCTATATCGCTAGGCAAAGGAAAGCCCTCTTCTGCCAGCTTTATGGCAGGCGCTAGCACCTGCTGCCTGCTGAGGGTGCCGTGTTTCTCAAGCGCGTCGAGTAAACCAGCAACGCTTCCGGGAACACCCGCTGCCAAGTGGGTTTCTATCGAGAGACCTTTTACCACCGAGCCAGCATCATCCAAAAACATGTTTTTGCTTGCAAGCCCTGGAGCGGTTTCACGAAAATCTAAGGCCAGCACCTCACCAGACTCAGTGTGCAGCATCATAAAACCGCCGCCTCCCAGATTCCCAGCAGAGGGATATGTTACCGCTAAGGCAAAACCGACCGCCACCGCTGCATCCACTGCACTCCCTCCGTTTTTCATAATGTCCAAACCGACTTGTGAGGCGAGCATGGAACGAGAGGCCACTGCGCCCTGCTTGCCTTCTGCAACGGTTTGCGCCCATGTAACTGCGGGCAGACAAATAATAAGTACGAGAGTATAGGATTTGAAATTTTGACCAATAGAAAACAAATTCTTAAACATTACGGAGCTCCTGAACAAGTGACTTCTCTCTTAATGAGGGCCGATACTAGGCGGAGCTAAATTAGACCATAAAGAATGCCTCAGCCCAACTATTTCAGATAATTGCGGATTTTAATCCGCCAACGGTTGATTAAATGATGGGGGGTTAGAACTTACGAACAGGATGTCGCAAGCAAGCGCTTTTTTAGGCGAATAAAGTCTACCCGCATTTTATCAGACAGATTACATCAGTAAGCACGAGGGCCGATGCTGTCCATTTATTTATGTCTGTATCGAATGAGGCAAGCACTTAGCAACTTGTGTGCTCGTATATTGCACTTAAATTATCCAATATTTTGTTGGCCCAAAAGTACCTACTACCTG
>DFBZ01000087.1 GCA_002366835.1 Gammaproteobacteria bacterium UBA3067 | reverse complement strand
CTCCGAGAGCCAGCTGATCGACGAAAAACTCCAGGTGTCCACGAGGGCTTGTTGGTAAAGGCCACTCATCAATTTTATCTGCCGAGTGCTTGTAAGCTAAACTCGCTTGGCAGCGTGGATAAGCATCGGAAACCGCTTTTTGACGCTTTACAGCTTTTTTAACGTGTTCGTCGTAGGGAACCATTCCCATAAAATCCAAGGCCACATCAAGGAAACGGTCTGTGACGCCACAGAGTTTAGAGAACAGCTGCCGGGCCTCGACCAGATTTTTTACTTGGTTAGCAAGAATATGATAACGAAAAATATCGTGCTCTGACGTTAATAGTTTAATCAGTGCATAAGCATCCGTGATGGAGGCTGGCTCGTTACAAACCACCAACAGTACTTCTTGAGCGGCTTGCACAAAACTCACCACCGTGTCAGAAATACCTGCCGCAGTATCAATAACCAACACATCAATCTGATCACCAAATTGACTAAAGGCATGAATTAAACCGCCGTGTTCTTGTGCGCCCAGCATCGCCATTTCATGCACGCCAGATGAAGCGGGAATTATTTTAATGCCACAGGGGCCCTCCACCACAACATCTTGAATATCACAGCTACCGTTTAATACATCGGATATATTATGTTTTGTTTTTATACCCAACATAATATCGATATTTGCCAGCCCGAGATCTGCATCCATTAACATGACCCGGCGCCCTTTTTTCGCCATTGCAATCGCAAGGTTAACGGAGGTGCTGGTTTTTCCAACACCGCCTTTACCTCCGGTAACAGCAATAACTTGTACTGGGTGAAAACTCATACATCTTACTCTTATTTGAATCAACCCGTGCTTTTACGGACTGCCCTGCATTTATAGAAACTAGCTTGGTTTAGTGCTTTTTACAAAATTTAAGTACGAAACAAATAAAGCTGTCGTACTTAGGCATGGCTTGCTAATCCACGCAGGCATTGAATGGCGCGTGTTCTGACTCTGCTAGAGCGACACTCCCTTGTTCCGCATCACCACTCGGCGTCAAGCTGCCTGGGCTACGATGTTCCCCCTTTATCGCAAGGGAGGAAATATCATTTAACACACTCCATCTCCGCGACTTGTTTAATAACATATCAACAATCGCCGCACCGGATAACTTAAGAAGCGGTAGGCTGGTCTTTTGACTGTGGCTGATGGCGCACACGGGTAATTTATTTTCCACCACAATACTCAGCGCCTCGGCAATACTGGTGGCCTCATCGGCTTTTGTAAGCACCGCACCGCTCACATCAAGAAGTAAATAATCCTGTACCATGGCATTTAGTACGGCTAACTGCTGGGTGCAGGATACAACCAAAATAGTTTTGCTCGCCGCGGGGAGTTTTTTTAGTAAATGCACCTGCTCCAGCCAATAATCGTCTATTGCTGTCACGCCCGCCGTATCAATGAGTATTTTTTTATTCCTGCCCGCCTGCTCAACCTTCGATATCAAGCGCTCTGCTTTGTCGCCAACAAATACCGGAACCTGTAACAGCTCACCCAAGTGGATGATCTGGTGACTGGCACCAAGCCTCTGGTTATCGAGTGTAACGAGCACCAAGTCATCGCGGCCGTATTTTTTTATATGCTCAATTGCAAGTTTGGTGATGAGGGTGGTTTTTCCCACGCCTGGTGATCCGATAAAGCTAAAACACCCGTGGCGCGCATCAAAAGCATCTTGATGACATTCGACATCTTCCGAAAGCGCCGCCAAGGCATTTTTCCAGGCCCCTGCTTCACTTTCGGCATCGGCCATTTTCTGCGCAAGATGTTCACTCGCCACTGAACTAAAGCCCAGATGCGTCAGCTTTAATGAAGCCTGCTCTTTAAGGCGTATCACTTGTGGGTTCGGCTGGGCCTGGGACTTATCAAGCGTACTTTTAAGGCTTTCGAGCTGCTTGCGTACCTCTGATAACTCGCTCTCATAGCGTTCGGCCATCACGTCTAGTTCATCTGGCACCGGAGCAGAGGGGTTTTCTGGCTCGGTTGGCAGATTATTCTGTATATCAGAATGCGCCTTTTCCTCCGGCACGACCTCGCTAGGTCTGCTCGTATTGTAGTAATCGTAGGCGGAGACAATCGAGCGCGAAGGGCGCTCTTCGTCCTTTACGACTGCCTGGGTTACGGCTTGGGGTACGGCTTGTATGTTCTCACCCGCAACAGCTTTTAATTGCTGCGCTTCCTTTATTGCTCTTTGTGCTTTTAATTTGTCGACCTGTTGAGATGTTCTCTGGCCCGATGAAGCAGAATCCGCAATCACTTGTGTTTTTCCTACACCCGATTGGCCCGCTTTCGCACTCACCCTCACGGGCTGAACACTGGAGGCAGCCTCAGCACTTATCGCTGCGGCCACTTCGACTCCTCCCGGCACCTTCTTATTGGCGAGAATAATCGCCTCTGCGCCCATATCATCTCTGACCAAACGAAGTGCCTTGCGCATATCTTCAGCGAAAAAGGTTTTTTGCATCATTCTGCCACCTCAACAAAGAGCCACTGGCTCTTTTCACAATTTCAGAGTGCTCGTTATTCGAGTCACTCTTGATCACCCACCGTCGAAACGATGCTGACCTGTTTATCATTCGGAATCTCGTAGTAAGAAAGCACATGCATATTTGGAAGCGTGTAACGTACAAAGCGCGCTAACATCGGTCTAACGCCAGCGCTAACAATAAGAATCGCTGGCTTGCCTTCCATTTCCAATTTTTGCGACGCCGCCCCCAGGGATGTTTGTAGCTGTTCTGCTAACCCTGGCTCAAGTACGGCATCACTTTCAGTACCACCAGATTGTTTTGCAACCTGTACTGACTGCAGCAACATTTGTTCCAAGTTTGGCGTCAACGTAATAACAGGTAATTCTGGCTCTACCCCGTTGATATTCTGGATAATTAATCGCTGCAAGGCGACACGGGCCGCCGCAATCAAAGAGTCGGTCTCTTGACTCTTAGTTGCTTCCTCCGCCAAAGCTTCGGCGATTGTCCGCATATCGCGTATGGGCACATCCTCCATCAGCAGTGCTTGCAGCACCTTTAACAGCTTGCTTAAGGGGATAAGTTTTGGCACCAGAGACTCCACCAATTTAGGAGAGGTTTTGGAAAGCTGGTCCAATAGCTGTTGCACTTCTTCGTGCCCAAGAATCTCGTGAGAGTGGGTTTTCATCACCTGATTGATATGCGTTGCCACCACTGTGCTTGCATCCACAACGGTATAGCCGAGTGTTTGAGCTTGCTCACGCTGACTTGGCTCAACCCATACCGCATCTAAACCAAACGAGGGGTCTTTGCACTCGATGCCTTTTAAGACGCCAAAAACCTGACCAGGATTAATAGCCAGCTCCATATTCGGATGAATCTCCGCCTCACCAATGGTCACGCCCATCATGGTAATGCGGTAGGCATTGGGTAATAAGTCGAGATTATCGCGGATATGAACCGAGGGAACGAGAAAACCAAGTTCCTGAGAAAGTTTTTTCCTAACGCCTTTTATACGGCTTAATAAGGCCCCGCCCTGGTTGCTATCCACCATGGGAATCATGCGGTAACCCACTTCCAAACCCAGCATATCCACCGGCTGAACATCTTCCCAGCCCAGTTCTTTTAACTCTTGCTGCCCCGATGCTTCCTGTTCGGTAACTTGTTCTTCTGTCGCTAATTGCTCTTCTTTATCACTCAACTGATCTTTACGGTAAAGATAAGCGCCCCCCCCCACCAAACCTGCAAGGGAAAGGAAGGCGAAATGCGGCATACCGGGAACAATACCAATGATCGCCAAAATACCGGCAGCAACATAAACGGCTTTTGGGCTGCTAAACATTTGTGACGAAATTTGGGCACCCATTTCGCTGGAGCCGGATGCACGCGTCACAATAATAGCAGCGGCGGTCGACAATAGAAGCGAAGGTATTTGTGCAACAAGGCCGTCGCCAATGGTTAGTAGCGCATATTTTTCTATGGCATCTGAAAACTCTAAATCATGCTGCACCATTCCGATGACTAAACCGCCAATAATATTAATCACCAAAATTAAAATACCGGCAATCGCGTCTCCCCGCACAAACTTACTGGCACCATCCATCGAACCGTAAAAGTCGGCTTCTTCCGACACATCAGTACGGCGCTGCTTCGCCTCCTCCTGATCAATAAGCCCCGCGTTTAAATCTGCATCGATTGCCATCTGTTTACCGGGCATGGCGTCCAGAGTAAAACGCGCGGTCACTTCTGAAATACGGCCTGCGCCCTTGGTTACAACGACGAAGTTAATAATCATCAAAATGGCAAATACCACGATACCCACCGCGAAATTGCCGCCGATGACGACATTACCAAAGGCCTCAATAACTTTACCGGCAGCAGCACCGCCTTCGTGTCCATACATCAAAACAACACGGGTGGAGGCAACATTTAGGGCGAGACGAAGCAAGGTAGCGACAAGCAAAATTGTGGGGAAAACAGCAAACTCAAGCGGCCGCAGGGTATAAACCGTAACAAGGAGAACAACGAGAGCGAGCGCAATATTAAAGGTAAAAAAGAAATCGAGAAAAACAGGTGGAACAGGCAACATCATCATGCCAAGCATGATGACAAGGAGCAGTGGCGCACCCAAGCCTGTAGCTATGCCCCTTTTAACTTCCTCTGCAGCTATTGCCATACAACTTTATTCTCACCCGGAAATTGGATATTTTTTTGACGCTTTATAGAAAAAGCACCTCCAGATGTAGTACTGCAATTATTCTGCCTAAAAAATCAAAACGAGAAAATCAAACTAGGTCTGATTAATTATAAATTATTGAGAAGCGCCCTTATACATTCCCCTCTTCATCAAACTGCATATCATTGGGAATATCAAAATCAACAACTTGGTCCGGCAGCGGGCCTTCGCCATTGGTATACATATTCAACTGATACACATAAGCCAGAACCTGCGCAACGGAGACATACAAATCTTCATGAATTTCATGCCCGATAGCCGCCGTATGATACACCGCCCTTGCCAAAGGTGGTGCTTCTACAATAACCACAGCATAACCGGTGATGCCTTAGACAAAATGGCGGATTTATAGTTACTAA
>DFBZ01000106.1 GCA_002366835.1 Gammaproteobacteria bacterium UBA3067 | reverse complement strand
CCAAAAAAGATTGACCACTACAGACCGGACGGTCGCCCAGGTTAGTTTTTCTTCTATAGAGGAAGTTAGAGGGGAGGGAGTTGCCTAAACTGGCGTGATGCCATGACGGTACATCGATTTATTTTGTACTGGAAAAGCCTTCCGCTTTACTGCCTGCGAGAAATCCCTTAATCTCCGCAGGATCTTTTAGTTCTACAAACCGTTAACCATAAGAGAAAGTCAATGTCAGAGAAATTTACAACAACAGAGCAGCGTGTTAGCTATGGAATTGGTCAGCAAATGGGTGGCCAGTTAAGCACTGCCCCTTTTGATGGTTTTGAAATAGAAGCCGTATTAGAAGGCATTACGGATGCGCTCAATGGCCAACCCAGCCAGGTAGAAGAGTCTCTTTTGGAGTCGGCATTTCAAGAAATCAATGCAAAACTAAAGGCAACAGAAGCGCAAAATGCGGGCGACTTGGCTGCAGCGGGCGAAGCCTTTTTGGCGGAAAATGCACAGCGTGATGAAGTGACGGTGACTGAGTCCGGTATGCAGTATGAAGTGATTAATGTTGGTGAGGGCGAACGTCCCTCTGCATCTTCAACAGTGCGTACGCATTACCATGGCACGTTGGTGGACGGCACTGTTTTTGACAGCTCCTATGATCGTGGTCAGCCTGCAGAGTTTCCGGTTAATGGTGTAATTGCAGGCTGGACAGAAGCACTCCAAATGATGCCAGTCGGTTCAAAATGGCGTTTATATTTGCCCTATAGCTTGGCATATGGTGAAGCTGGGGCTGGTGGCGCTATTGGGCCTTATGCCGCATTGGTTTTTGATGTTGAGTTGCTAGATATTGTTTCTTAAGTCGTTCTGAATGTGATGTTTGCTGCTTATCTAAGATAAGCAGCTGTTAAGAGAGTTATTGAAAAAGGTCGATGAATCTGAGTTTTCAGTATTCATCGACCTTTTTTGTTTAGGCAGGCGTATTCTACGATTATGCGCCGGTGGGGATGAGTTTAAGTTCGACACGCCGGTTAGCGGCTTTGCCCGCCGCACTGCTGTTGTCTGCAATGGGCCGGCTTTCACCATAGCCTTGTACCACTAAGCGTTGCGCAGAAACCGAGCTGGCAGATAATACGTTGGCAACTGACTGTGCACGCTGTTTTGATAGCATCATATTGTAGCTGTCAGAACCACTGCTATCGGTGTGCCCTGATATTTGAATCTGTGTTTTATCAAACTCCTTCAGTGTTAAAGCGACCGAGTGTAATACATCGCCGAAGTCAGGACGGATATTGCTGCTGTCGACAGCAAAGGTGATATTACTGGGCATGACCAAAACCAGCTCGTTCCCAATACGCTCAACCTGAACGCCTGTGTTCATTAGCTGATGGCGGAGTTTTGCTTCTTGGCGGTCCATGTAGTAGCCCGCACCCCCTCCCACTGCAGCACCCGCTGTGGCCGTTTTGAGTATACGTTCGTTACGTGTGCGTGAGTCATCATCCTTATTTGCCGCAAAGGCGCCTAAGGCGGCAACGCCAGCGCCAATGGCTGCCCCTTTTGTGGCACTACTGACTTTCTTTTCGCCAGAATAAGGGTCGTAGGTCATGCAGGCACTAAGAAAAAGGGTGGGTAAAATAATGCCAAAGGATACTTTTTTAATCATGCTCTATTGCTCTTTGTGTGTAATGGGGTGGGTCGCAAACTAAATCATAGCCCTTTGGGCTGACCTTGCTTGTCAGCCAGCTCAGCTTCTCTGTTTTCAATAGCTTAATTTAGCAGGGATAACATAAAGAAAACACGAGCTTACATTGTAGCTAGGTGAAATCGTTTAGCATGCGACCTGGTATTGAATTTCATTAAAAAGGTGAGCTAAATTGAATAAGTGGACAGTGGATTCAGTTGTTAAGGCCATATTTGTGAGTATTTTAATGTTTGTCAGTGCGCATGTAGTCGCCATTCCTACGAAGGGTTCTCTGGGAATTACCGGTGTAATAGAAGGCATTGACTATGTTGCCGAAGAGGTGGTTTTTACCAGTTCTGGGTGGGCGGAAGTGAAGGCGGCGGAAGAGGACTTTCTCGATGATTTTGAAGTGGAGCAGCCTGGCCCTAGAGGAGGTGATGGCAGCTGGGTGAACTACTATAATTTCGGCGCATCCAGTGTGTCGGGTGAGGTGTTATGGTCTTTTGATAAGGGCTACGATGGCACGATTGATCTCTGGTTTGAGCTTGGTTATTTCTATTCGCAGGAGTTTGACGCCTTAGCGGGTACGATGGAGGTTTTGGGTAGAGGCTTTCTCACTGATGGCATTGAAAAAGTCGAATCGTATTGGAGTTTTAATGCAACTCAGAGGGGCGACTCCATTGTTTATTCTTCTGCTTTCGAAGTTCCTGAGCCAGCAACACTATTTTTATTTGCACTTGGGTTAGCGGGCCTTGTGACTCTCAGAAATCGAAAAGTAGGTGCTTCGCTTAAGGTAATGTTTCAACATTCGGCGAATGAGCTTTAGTTATTCCTATTGATCTTGTGGATATTGAAACGCGTTAATGAGTGTCTTTTTTTGAGCTCGCGTCATGGATTTGATGCGAGCTTCCTGTTTACTGGCTGAGCTTCTGTCGTGATTTGTTTCGTTAAACAAAATTCTGATTGGAGTCTTCCCATTAAAATATTTGGCGCCCTTTTTACCATTTAAATGTTCAGAAAAACGTCGTTCGGTATCAGTTGTAATGCCAGTGTAAAAAGAGCCATCGCAAGCTTCAATAATATAAACACTCCAGTTATTTTTGTTTTTCTGGCTATTCATAAGCAATTTTTTGTACGGATTGGTGTTCAGGGTTTGTCACTTTACGAAGTGAAATAATGTCAAAATGTCCAGTGGATGATGCCTGCTGTTAATTGCTGGTAAATTCGAATATTTCCTGGGACCACATTATTGCGGCCAGCTGGCTCGCTTCAAATATATTATCATCGATACCCAAATGCTTTTCCAGCTTCTCCCACTTTCCCTGCTCATGAGCGAGTACCAGGCTTAAGATGTCACCAGGTAGGCCTGTTTTATGCTCGATCGCAAGCTTAACGGGTTCTTCGAGGGGCAGGTCTTGCAATATATCGGAGAGTGACCTGTCAAAGAAAGCATCTAACATGGAAAATAGTCCTACAGTAAAGAACATCTGTGGCTCTTTTAAATTCTCTCTGATGGCTATTTCTTCACACATTTTTGCTCTAAAAAGCGCTTCCAAAAAAATAATGTCGGGTTTATCGGCAAGCTTTGTAAGTGAAATAATGCTTGCCCAACGTTTTATTTGATCTAAGCCCAGCAAGTTAATAGCCTTGTGTATCGAAGTAACATCCTGCTGTACGCGCAGTAAAGGGGAGTTGATCAACTTAAGCACTTTGTAACTCAAGGGGGGGTCCTGATCGATAAGAGATGCGACTTCGTTGATGGTGATGTCAGGGTTTTGTAAGGAGGTGAGTATGTTTAATATGATGAGTTGGTTGCTCGCTAGGGCATTGCCTTGAATATTTTCTGGCTTACTTAAGAAGAATCCTTGGAAAAATTCGAAGCCCATCTCTTTGCATTGTTGGTACATAACGTGATCTTCAACCTTTTCAGCCAGGAGCTTTAAGGGATATTCCTTGAGCTTCTCGAGGGTTTGAGCGAGGCACTGTTCATCGGTATTAAGAACATCCATTTTAACAATATCGGCGATGTCTAGCAGTGGCTCAGTCTTTTCTGTCAGTACAAAGTCATCAAGGGCGATGGTGAAGCCCAGCTCTGAAAGGTGACGCACATCGCGTATGAGTTCTTCATCCACTTCAATGTCTTCTAGTATCTCTACGACGATTTTATCAGAGGGAAGCGGAGGGGCTTGTTTTAGCCAGTTTCTAGTGAAGTTAATGAAGGCTGGTTTGTTGTCGAGTACCGATTGAAAATCTGTGGCGGTAAGCGCGTTGAGTATGACCTGAGAGGTGGCTGAATCCCCATCTACTGAGTTGTTGGAAATATCTTCAGTGGGTCGAAATAAAAGCTCATAAGCGTGAACTTTTAATTTGGCATTGTAGATAGGTTGTCTGGCAAATAGAGCTGATTGACTTGGCATGGATAAGGTGATTTTTTGGTGAAATAAGGGGAAGACATCAGGTTTGTAGGTGATGTCTTTATTCTAGACTAGAAATGGATGGAGGAACGCGGAGCGCTGCCCCTTGGCTTATTACCCTAGGGCATCTCTAAAAATTGCCTTTTACCCGATAACCGCGTCAGCTCCGCATTCAACCCCTCATGTGGCCCTTGTGCACTCCTAGTCTCCGTGCGGTGCTTCTTTGCTTTCGAATAAAAATTCTAATTTTTAGAAGTTCTTATTATTTATTCTGGTTTGAAAGTGACCTTCCCGTTTTAAAACAGTGGCTTTGTCGGTGCAGATGTGGATATCTTTATCTTGCATAGATCCTTTTACACCAAGCACTGATAATCCATTCAGAGCGTCCATAAATAAGAATCAGCCTGCTTTCTTATTTTAAAAAACCAATTTTTGGTCTACCTTTATGGTTGGAATTTCTAACAGGATAGCGTTTAGATAGGGATGGCTTGCCTTATATTCCATTTGGTTTTATAAACATGTATTCTATATAGCTTTCAGTGCATAAAAACCCACCAGGGAGGAAAAATGAAACTTCAACAACTTCGTTATATATGGGAAGTTTCTAAGCACGACCTTAACGTTTCTGTTACGGCGCAAAGTCTTTACACATCGCAGCCGGGTATCAGCAAACAGATTCGCTTACTTGAGGATGAGCTTGGTGTTGAGGTTTTTTCCAGAAGCGGAAAACATCTTACGCGTGTGACACCTGCGGGCGAGGTGATATTAAAAATTGCTGGTGAAATACTCAGTAAAGTGGAAAGTATTAAACAGGTGGCGCTTGAGTTTAGTGATGAAGAGAAAGGTAGTCTTTCTTTAGCAACAACCCATACCCAGGCGCGTTATGCGCTTCCACCCATTATTAAAGAGTTTATCGATAGTTATCCTGACGTTTCCTTACACATGCACCAGGGCACACCGATTCAGATATCAGAAATGGCTGCTGATGGCACTGTGGATTTCGCCATTGCCACGGAAGCTCTGGATCTGTTTAGTGATCTGATTATGATGCCTTGTTATAAATGGAATCGCAGTATCGTCGTTCCTGAAGGTCATCCGTTGACGCAGGTTTCCGAGCTGACTTTGGAGGATGTGGCACGTTATCCTATTGTGACCTATGTGTTCGGTTTTACCGGACGATCGAAACTGGATGATGCATTTTTATCCAGGGGGCTTTCTCCAAAGGTTGTTTTTACTGCTGCCGATGCGGATGTAATTAAAACCTATGTACGCCTGGGCTTAGGTGTGGGGATTGTGGCTAAGATGGCCTGTGATGAGGTGGCAGAGGGTTTGGTGACACTCGATGCCAGCCACTTGTTTGAGCCGAGTATTACCAAAATAGGGTTTCGCAAAGGAACCTTTATTCGGGGCTATATGTATGAATTCATCGAAACCTTTGCTCCGCACTTAACGAGAGAGGTGATTGAAGAGGCTATTAGTCGTGGAACAAGGGAAGAGATCGATGAGCTTTTTAACCATATCGAGCTGCCAACCTACTAATTATCGCGATATTTGAAGCCCAGGCTTCAATATTATGCGTTTCGGTTTTATCAAGCTCCGGTCATATTGCTGAGTCCGGAGCATTACTTTTCTCTTGTTAGTGTTCCCGTAATAATTCCCCTTCAGGCTTTCATTAATTTCACGATGTATGCAAAGCAGTGCGCGCGTTGCATACCGCCCGCTGACAAGGTAAAGTTGCCGCGTTTATTCGACTAGGCAAGGGCCTGGTTTTTCCGTTTCTTAATGTTATAAGGAGTTCGCTGTGGAAGTTGCATGTCTGGATCTGGAAGGGGTTTTGGTGCCTGAAATTTGGATCAACTTTGCCGAACGCACCGGAATTGACGAACTAAGAGCCACTACGCGGGATATTCCAGATTACGATGTGCTGATGAAGCAGCGGCTGGCGATTTTGGATCAGAATAAACTGGGCTTGCCAGATATTCAGGCCGTGATTGACGACATGGGACCTATGGAAGGTGCGCGAGAGTTTGTTGACTGGTTAAGAGAGCGGTTTCAGGTGGTCATATTGTCAGATACTTTTTACGAATTTGCACAACCCCTAATGCGTCAACTTGGCTGGCCAACATTGTTTTGTCATCGCCTTGAGACCAATGAAAAGGGTTTTGTTACTGACTATAAGCTGCGCCAAAAAGACCCCAAGCGCCAGTCGGTAAAGGCCTTTCACTCTCTTAATTACCGTGTTATTGCCGCTGGGGATTCGTACAATGATACGACGATGCTGAGTGAAGCCGAGGCAGGTATATTATTTAAAGCACCTCAGAATGTGATAGAAGAGTTTCCTCAATATCCTGCGGTCCATACCTACGAAGAGTTAAAAGAAGAGTTTAGAAAAGCCAGTATTCGGGATTTGTAAGGTAAAGGTATATGATGGTTCAGGAGAAACTTGAACCATCAATACTTGTTTGATGTCTAGCGTCTAAAAAGCGGTTGTGGGTTTTTCGTGTCGGCCTGGTAGGTGACCGAAAAATCATTAAACGCACTCAATGCATCTTCAATAGAGCGATCTGCTCGCACTGCAAAACTGTTAAAGCCACAGCGTTCCATTTGAAATAATTGGTCCCTTAATACATCGCCCACTGCGCGTATTTCGCCTTCGTAATTGTAGAAAATGCGTAGTTCGTGTGCTGAGCTATAGCCCCGACCGTCGGCAAATTTTGGGAAGTCGATGGCAATGACTGCGAGTTTGTCTAGATCGTCTTTTATTGCATCAGGCTCTTCGTCTGAAGCTAATAACACGCCAAGCTGCGTTTTGCGCTTTTTTAGTATTTCAGCATATTCTTGCCAGATGGGCAGGCTGACGATGAGATCTCCCTCGGGAAAATCATTTGCGTTAGTCGCATTTTCAACGATGGCCCAGCTGTCGTCGACGATTTCACGGTTTTTAATTAGCTTTTTCATATGCACGCTCTTTAAAGGGGTCGATGCCAATGCGTCGATAGGTGTCAATGAAGCGTTCTTCGTTTTTCCTGTTTTCCAGGTAAACATTTACGCATTTTTCCACAACACCTGTCACTTCGTTAGCGGTAAATGAGGGGCCGAGAATTTTGCCTAGAGAGGTGTCGTCAGTGGAGCAGCCCCCCAAGGAAACTTGATAGAATTCCTTGCCTTTTTTATCGACTCCCAAAATGCCGATGTGACCAACATGATGATGGCCGCAAGCATTCATGCAGCCCGATATGTTGAGCTCCAGCTCGCCAATGTCATTCACGGTGTCTATGCGTTTATAAGTGCGCTGCAAATCTTCTGCGATGGGCAGTGATTTTGCGTTGGCAAGTGAGCAGAAATCGCCGCCTGGGCAGCAGGTGATGTCGGTGATCTGGCCGAGGTTAGCGGTGGCGAGGCCGGCCTGATTTAGTTCTGTCCAAAGTTGAAATAGCTGAGTCTCTTTTACATCTGCAAGAACCAGGTTTTGCCTGTGGGTGGTTCGTAGTTCACCAAAACTATAACGATCTGCCAAGTCGGCGACTAGCTCCATATCCTCAGCACTAATATCACCCCGCGCAGTAGCGCATGCCTTTAGGTTGATGTTGGCGATGGCATAGCCCGCTACTTTATGTGGTGAAACGTTGG
>DFBZ01000066.1 GCA_002366835.1 Gammaproteobacteria bacterium UBA3067 | reverse complement strand
TAAAATTAGATCGATTAAAAATACGGGGTTGCGGAGAATATTGGTAAGAGCGTAGTCATTGCAAGAAAAAACCTCTTCAGAGCAAATTCTATTTCAAGTCCAAAAATAGTGAACCATCCGGCCCTAACGGTGCCCCCGTAGCAATCCAGATGCTCAGCATTACCCCCCAGCCAGCAAGAAATACCAGAGAGTAAGGAAGCATCAGAGTGATAATCGTACCCATTCCCGCTTGTTTGTCGTAACGTCGCATAAATGCGTATACCAACGCAAAATAAGGCATCAAAGGGGTAATAATATTGGTGGAGCTGTCCCCAACACGATAAGCCGCTTGCACTGTTTCAGGGGCAATGCCCAACAGCATAAACATGGGAATAAATATGGGTGCCATAATCGCCCACTTAGCCGAAGCGCTACCGATCAGAAGATTTGCAAACGCACAAAACGTGACGAATAAAATCATCAGGGGAATCGCCCCCAAACCGCTGGCCTTGAGCAAACCGGCGCCTTTAATTGCCGTAATTAGCCCTAGGTTGGTCCAGCTAAAATAGCTAACAAACTGGGCGGCAAAAAACATTAATACGATATAAGTGGCCATGGTGGACATAGTTTCTTCCATGCTTACCACCACATCATGATTACTTTCGAAACGCCCAGATGCCCAACCAAACACCAAGCCCATCAAACCAGCAGACAGGGCAATTAAGGCAATCAACCCCGACATAAAGGGCGACTTGATAATGCCCCCCGTTTCTGGATGGCGCAAAAAACCGTTTTCGGGAATCAAACCCGCCAGCACCACAAGAACGATCAAGCCTCCTACAGATAAAGATAAACCCAGTGCCTTGCTTTCCTCTGTGGAGATTTCAAGAGACTCGGGCGCTATCTCTTCTTCCTGATCACCCTGCTTATACTCACCCAGCAGCGGCACGATATAACGCTCTGTCACCCAGGTGGCTAAAGTCGCAATGAGGAAGGTTGAGGCAATAATAAAATAGTAATTGCCGGTAGCACTGACTTCGTAGGTCGGCTCAAGCAATTGCGCCGCCTCTGTACTTATTCCGCCCAATATGGCATCCACCGGCCCCACCAGCAGGTTGGCGCTAAAACCACCGGAAACACCTGCAAAACAGGCCGCAATGCCCGCTAAAGGATGACGCCCTGCAGCAAGGAATATCAATGCTGCCAAGGGGATCATCACCACATAACCTGAGTCCACGGCAATACTCGACAAGACGCCGGTCAGCACCACGATAAACGTTAGGGAGTTTGCCGGCGCTTTCAAAACCACCAGGCGCAAGCAGGTGTGAATTAAACCCGAACGCTCGGCGATACCTAAACCCAGCATCACCACCAGCACCGGCCCCACCGGTGCAAAACCGGTAAAGTTAGACACCATGCTGCCAAGAATCTGCTGTAACCCGCTAGCGCTCAACAGGTTCACCGCCGCCACCTCTTTTCCGCTTAAAGGGTGCAGCGCAGATAAGCCCGATAAACTCCCCAACGATGACAAGACAATCACCATCAAAGAAAGATAAACAAACAAGGTGGAGGGATGAGGTAGGGCATTACCCCAACCTTCTACCTTGTTTAAAAATCGTTGCACTAGAGAATCTTTTTCCACACGGGGTTTCCTGAAAAGTGACTGGGAACCAATGGATTCCTCATCCAAAACTGGTTAATTCAGAATTATAGTTTAGGCTTTATACGTAAACTGATAGCAAGGATGACCTATCTTTTTCCGGCATAACAGGGATACTTATGAATTCTGATACAAATCGACTCTTGTTGGAGTATGAGCAACTACTCAAAACCATCAATCGGGAGATTATCAACCCTGAGATTAACGTTATTTCCCTGGATGATCTTCGCCCCATTGCAGGCCTGGTGGCCAGGGCAAGGGCGAACTACCTGAAGCGCCTCTATGAGATCGCCCAGACTCATAATGACAGCAAAACCTTGCCAAACGAACCTGAAATAAAAGAGTTAAAACAGCTACGTGGTATTTTTTTAGAACTGGTAGAGGGCTCTAAATCCATAGAGACTGCTATTCAGCGCGGTTACCTGGATATTAATGGCGATTGAACTTCTTTACCCTTTCTAACTCGAAGTATCATGTTTTCTACTAATCAAAAAAATTAAGCGCTTCAGCCACGCTTAAAGAAAATTTGTTACTTTACTTGATCACACCAGCGTGTACTCTTTTCTAACAGCCGCCATAATGTAGACCTTATTTCAAAGTCGGAAATCAAGCATGAACCTCGAAATTTTATATTGGCACTGGATTCTTTTTGGCATTGCCTTAATGATCAGCGAAATTTTTCTTGCCTCATTTTTTGCAGTTTGGTTCGGCGCTGCAGCGGTTATTATTGGCGGCCTGCTATTTCTATTTCCCTCCCTTTCCCCTGCCCTGCAAGTTTTTAGCTGGACAATTTCATCCACCGCTTTGGCCCTGGCCTGGTTTAAATTTTTAAGACCTCTGGCCATCGATAAAACCAAAGCAGGCCTGTCAAAAGAAGCCATTACCGGTGAAATCGGCCAAGTACTCAAAACGCCCAACGGAGAAGAGCGCGGTAAACTGCGCTTTCCCGCTCCCGTTTTGGGCACCGACGAGTGGTTAATTATTTCACAGGATGAGCTCGCAATTGGCGACAGAGTGCGCGTGGTGGATGTATCAGGAAACTCTCTGATCGTTAAAAAAGCCTAAACCTCAAACCAAAAAGGAGCACAACCATGACAGCAGGACTCTCTCTTTCCCTCGGCCTCTTGGCCTTTATTATCGTCACCGCCGCAATGGGTGTTCGTCAGGTACCACAAGGCAACAAATGGGTCATTGAGCGACTGGGGAAATTCAACATATCTCTCCAGCCCGGATTAAACTTTATCATCCCCTATGTCGATAAAGTGGCCTATAAAGTGACCACCAAGGATATTGTATTGGACATTCCCTCCCAGGAAGTCATCACCAAAGACAATGCCGTGCTGGTCACCAATGCCGTCGCATACATTAATATACTTTCACCCGAAAAAGCCGTGTACGGTGTTGAAGACTACAAGCTGGCTATTCGAACCCTGGTGCAAACCTCGCTACGTTCCATTTTGGGTGAAATGAGCCTGGATGATGCACTTTCTTCCCGCGACCATATTAAAGCCAAACTGAAAGCGGCCATTTCCGATGATATTGCAGATTGGGGAATCACTCTGAAAACCGTCGAAATCCAGGACATCAACCCCTCTGGCACCATGCAACACGCGATGGAAGAGCAGGCATCAGCCGAGCGCCAGCGTCGTGCCACCGTCACCCGTGCCGATGGTGACAAACAAGCCGCCATCCTCGAAGCGGAAGGCAAATTAGAAGCTTCCAGAAGAGAAGCGGAAGCACAAATTGTACTCGCGAAATCCAGCCAGAGAGCCATTGAATTTGTCACCGAGGCCATTGGCGATAGAGAGCTTCCCGTAACATACCTGCTGGGTGAAAAATATATTCAGTCGATTGAAAAACTCTCAGAGTCTCCAAATGCTAAATCCGTCGTATTTCCAGCGGATATTCCCGCCGCCATTCAGGGGCTAATGGGGAAAAAATAAGCTTGGCCTGACCGTCACTACGTGTACGCCCGTGCAGTGGCTAACGTAGTGACGGCACGTCATCCGCAAGGGCGTGGCACCTTAAATGTTAACTCCTTGAACACCCGCACATAATTTTCTTGATCTATATCAATAAAGCCACTTTCTTCCGCCTTCGGCATCTTTTGGTAAGCATTCCTTTTCTAAACTTATAAATTAAATCCTTTTTAGCTGGAGAGCTTGTTTGTGTTAACGACAAAGGTAATGGTGATTGATGATGAGCCGGGATTCTGTAATTTTGTAAATGAAGTACTAAAAGATTCCTATGACGTGCTTAAGTACTCGCAAACAGAGCAAGCGATAAGCCAATACGAGAAGCTCAAACCTGATATCGTTCTGCTCGATATCAATATGCCTGACATCAACGGTTATGACTTGTGTAGAGAGATAAAGGCCACTGATAAAGAAAATGAAAGTTCGGTGATTTTTATCTCCGGTTACGAGACGGACAAGGAGTGGCTAAAAAGTTTTGAGGCGGGGGGCGATCACTTCATTGCAAAACCCGTTAATGTCGATGAACTTTTATATAAAGTCCAATCCGTTGCCAAGTACCTGGAGAGCAAGAAAACGCAGGTACACCTAGGTAAAATGGCGCAACAAACGGCCTTTTCCTCCATGGAGGAAGCATCCACATACGGCATTGTGTTGCAGTTCCTAAAGAGAGACTACATGACCCAGGCTGAGTTAACGCAAGCCCTGTTTGACGCTCTGCGCAAACTAGGTTTACGGGCCAGCATGAAAATTCAGCACGAAGAAGGTGTCAACTTTGCCTGTGAAGGAAAAGGCAGCTGCAGCCCGATTGAAATGGAGGTTTTCGGTTTATTAGAGAATCATGGCCGCTTATACAGCTTTGGATCTCGAATGATAATCAATGACAGGGAAGTATCTTTGTTAATTAAAAACATGCCTATTGAAGATGACTTTAGGACAGGCTTGTTAAGAGACGTTCTGGCAGTTGCGGTAGAAGGGTTTCGAAGCCGAATGATAGAAATCTGGCGCAAGAATGCTCTACAAAACGTCGTCGTTTCTGTAAATGACTTGTTAGGTGATGTAAGCGAAAAACTGAATCATTTTCGTGGCAATACGGTAAAAGTGATGGATAACATCCATATAGATGTAAGCGCCGCGATGAAAGTACATGATTTTTCCGAGCTGCAAGAAGAGTATTTTGCCAGCATCGTCGAAGAAGGCATGGTGGAAATGGTCACCGCCCAAGAGAAAGGGGCTGAATTAACACAAAAATTTGGCTGCATTATTCAGGAGGTTGAAAAGGCACTAAGGCTCTAAACAAGTCTTAAAAATTTTGACGCCTTCTTTTCAACCTAGACGCAGCAGTAGGACGCGCGGACTTTTGTGACCCTACTGCGGCTTCTAGGCTTAACAATAAGAGCGGCGAAGCAATCAAGAGAGTGAAAACGCACTGGGTAGTAAAGCACCGGGGTTTTCTACCCTACTCATCACCGCTCCACCTTAGCTGTTAATCCAGCTCCACCGCAAAACCTAGCTCCTCATCCTCTATCGAGACACTTTCTGGTGTAAATTCAATTTTTAATGGGATATTTTCCACTAGTGTCGATTGCTGAAAACACCTTAAATTGAAGGTCCCTATCCCAAAAAAGTGGCCCCATAAAAAGTGTTCTCAAAAACATGTCATAAACCGCGCTGCCATTCCTGACGCAATTGCGCCTGCTCAGGATGACTAATCGCCCCTCGCACCTGCTGCAATAGTTTTTCTTTGTCTTTTCCTAGCACGCCTTTCAGTACTAAATAATTAGACGCATGATCACTGCGAAAAATAGTGCTTTGCAGTTGCGTATATTCCAGCATCATTTCAATTTCCCTGAACAAAGCCGGTTGATCCAGCAGTTCAAAGTCGCCATCCCAGCCCTGCTTAAAGCGCTCGATACCCAGCGGGAAGCTCACCACCAATGTCGCAGCGAAGCTAGGCTGACACTCATTGAGCAAGCGGGCTGTATTTTGGGCGTGCTGTTCACTGTATTTTTTCCCACCTAGGCCGTTGAGAATCATCATGGAGGAACGTATTCCCGCCTCATTCACCTTCTTAACTGCTTCGACCGTAGAGGCATACGTTTCACCCTTATTAACCTTTTCCAACACCAGGTCATCACCGGATTCCGCACCCACATAGAGAATACCCAAGCCATTTTCTTTAAGCAGCTTGAGGTCTTGTACTGATTTTTTCTTAAGGTTTCTTGGCAAGCAATAAGCTGACACTCGCGTAACACTGGGAAGAATCCCCTTAATTGCTTTGAGAATGGTCAATAAACGCTTCGTAGGCAAAACCATGGCATCACCATCAGCCAAGAATACTTTTCTAACCCCGCGATAAGCGTGAGAGGCTTTCGTCAAATCAGCAATAATTTCTTCATCTTTGCGGGCTTTAAATTTTTTCATTGGGCTGGTGTACATTTC
>DFBZ01000052.1 GCA_002366835.1 Gammaproteobacteria bacterium UBA3067 | reverse complement strand
CCATGGCTTCTGCTGCTTCTCGGATTGAATAATTTTTATCGACAACAAGTTCTGCAACTTCCTGTCTGAATGCTGGTTTAAAATGCTTTGCCATAATGCTACCTTCGTTAATGGTGATGATAATATCACCTCTAACTCAGTGGTCAAATTAACTATGCCACTACAGTCGGGGCCTGATTAACATAGGGAGGTATTTAATCAGAAACAATCCATATGCTAGGCACCAAAGAGCCGCAGCCATCAACAGTGACTCCGTCGAATAAGCGGCCCATTGCGCACCAAAAACTCGAAATATCAAAGCAAGAAAAATGAATACAAATGCAGCGGTATCCGACCGGCTAGCCTGAATGAGTCGCCCAGTATGGCCCAAGGACACCCGAGACATCATGGATAAAATCATCCCACCCATACCTCCAACAGTAATCACATGCATGGGAAGTGAGAATGTAGGCAGATACCCCATAAAATGAAAAGCGAATAAGGCAAGCCCTAGGGGGATACAGAAATACGCCAGATGCAGTGACCACACCAAAGGGGTGTTAAATGTGACCCAGAAACGCCAACGTGCCCACCGAAGAAGATGGGCCAATGCCGCAATTAAAAACACCGCAGCAATAACTTGTCTGGGCAGAGGGATCATAAAAATAAATATCATGACCAAAACAGCCATTAAGAATAACGACAGCCTTTCAAGCCACGCCCAGGGCATTACTTTTTTGGTTTTGGTGCCGTTGGCCGTAAACATGGGGAAAACCCGCCCCCCTAACACACACATGAGCGCAGCTACCAAAATAACCATTGCACGACTACCGATAGCCAACCATTCAGAATCATCCGAGTAAATTCCGTAATGCATATAAGCATTGCTTAGGGACATTAAAACTAATATAGGTACAAAAAACAGGTTCCGATACTGTCTAACTTTTACAATAGATAGGGCAAGAAAAAATGCGGCCGTTGGTAAAAAGGCCAGATCAACCATGGCTATTAACCATGAAGCGATACCCACATTAAAAAATATTAAAATACGTGCTGATAACCAAAGCAATACCAAAAAAAGCAAGCGTGTTCCTTTAACACCCGCTACGCCTGTCCATGACTGAACCGCCGTTAATAGAAAACCAGCCACCACGGTGGAAACGAAACCAAACAGCATTTCATGCGCATGCCACCAATAACTGCCGCCATAAGGCTCAAAACTCCAGCTTTGTGCCAGAACACCCGCCCATGTAATAAGCGCTACAATACTAAAGCCTGCAGCTGCGAGAAAAAGAGGCCGAAACCCAAGTCTTAATATAGGAATAACTTCTTCTGGCTGCTTATTGAACATTTGATTGTCCACAGGGCTTACCTTCTTGCGATTTTTTAACGAAAAATATACAAGCCTAGCTGATCAACAACCTGCTAAAGGCATCAATCTAATTTAGCACGAGAGGCGTTTTTTTCGCTAACAGGCTCAGTCGTCTTTGCGCCCTTTTCTCCAGCGGCTTCTTCACCCACTTCCTCCGCAATAGGCTCAACAATCAATGCCAGTCGCTCAGTTTCAAAATCAATATGAGCGGCGTCCAAGTCTGGCATCGTTTTACTGACTTTGCTTGATAACTGATTAAAACGCTCCACTTTGCCATGCAAGCCTTGCTGCCCCACCAATGCCTTGACGGTAGAATTATAATGATTGCTCACTGTGCCAAGTGTACCGCCGAGTTTTTGCAGGCGTTCAGCCACAAGGCACACCTGATTGTAAATTTCGCCGGCTTTTTCGCTAATTTCACGGGCTTCTTCGTTGCTGCGCTCCATCATCCATAAGTTGGCAACGGTGCGTAAGATAGGAATGAGTGTGGTATGGGAGACGAGGACAATGCCTTTTTCGTAGCCGTAACTAAATAAATCCTTATTACTCTTAAGCGCATCAATATATGCGGGTTCGATGGGCATAAACATCAACACAAAACTGGGGCTACGCATACCCACCAGGTTGGTATAATCTTTTGATGCTAGGTCATCGATATGCTTTTTAACCGCTTTAACATGCTCATTCATGGCAAGCGCTTGCTCTTCAGGACTATCTACCGACACCGCTCTATCATAAGCCAGCAAAGAAACTTTGCTATCAATAATAATATGCTTGTTGTCGGGAAGCTTAATTAAATAGTCCGTTTGTTTTTGCTTTCCATTTTGATCTTTAAACGAACTCTGGGCTTCGTAATGCGCATCTTCAATCAGGCCACTCATTTCAAGGGTGCGCTTTAGCTGTGCCTCACCCCAAGCTCCACGCTGCTGCGAACTACCCTTTAGTGCCGAGGTCAGATTACTTGCGTCATCGCTCATTTTTAGGCCGATATCCAACACCTTTTTTATTTCTGCGTTAAGGTGTGTATTGCCCTTGAGTGATTCATCATGAATGGCATTGATTCGATTCTGAAAACCATCTATTTGCTCACGGAAAGGTTTAAGCATGATGTCGATACTTGATTTACTGGTGTCCGTAAAGGAACGTCCTTTTTCTTCAAAAATCTTATTCGCCAGGTTCTCAAATTCTTTTTTCAGTACTAACTTTTGTTCTGCAAATTGCTCCAGTTGCTGTTGATGATTTTTTTCACGCTCGTCCAGTGAGGTATTTAATTCCGTGTAATCGGAAGAAAGGCTGGAGAACCTTTCTTGCAACGCATCATATTTACTTTGTAGCTGCTTTATCTGGTCTCTAATTTCCTGATATTTCGTCTCTGTTTCATCTACTTTTACTTCCAGTGCTTTGGCTTGTTTATCCAACTGAGCGCTGATGGACTTCTGTTCGTCCAGCTTTTTTCTTTCTGTATGAAGGTCTTCGATGGTAGCGCTAAGCCTATTACTTAAATCCAGTTGCTGTTTTTTATTTTCCTGTAGTTCTGCTTGTACAGCATAAAGCGTTTTCTCAGCAGAATGCTGGGCGCTAGTGCTTTCGACCAACTGGTTTTTCACTACCTGTAACTGACTCTCCTTTTTCAGTAGTTCTTCATTCTGGGATTGGAATTGCGTTTCAAGTTTATGGTGATTAAGCTCAAGACTACGATGTTGTGTTTGCACAGCTTCATAGCTATTTTTCAGCTCTTGAAATGAGGCGCTTAGTTTTTCTAACTCAAGCTGGGAAGCGGTGCTAATGCTTTGCGCATTGGCAGTTTTTCTACTCATCACGATATAAGCAAGCAGGTAAACGATAAAACCCACAACCACTGCAACAACACCCAACATCATAAAATTTTCCGGAGTAAACGCCACTATATGCCCTCATTTTTTCGTGAACTAAAAAAATCAAAATACAAATTATTCAAACCAGGTATTTCTATAACTCATGGAAATATAACGTTGCCCCATCAGCAATGAACGCGCAAGCATAAATACTGTCAAGGACAACCATAATCCATGATTTCCCCAACCCTGCGAAAGATACCAGGTGGGAAAAAACACCACGAACAAACAAATGAACATCACATTGCGCATTTCTTTTGTTTTAGTGGTGCCGATAAAAACACCATCAAAAAGAAAACTTAAAAATGTGATCAAAGGCATCCATACTAGCCAAACTAGGTACTCCTTTGCGATGTCCGCCACCATCGGCAAATCTGTTAATACATCAATCAACGTCGCCCCAAACAAAGCAAAAACCAGTAGCAGCACCACTGCAAAAATCGCACTCCAGAATCCCGCCACGAGATTACTGCCATGAAAATCAGGCAGCACTGCGCTCCCCTGTCTGCGAAACTGCCCCGTATATTCACCAGCTTTGGCTTCTGCTGCATTGGCAAAACCATCAAGACTATTGGCTATCAACATCAGAAAAGTGATCAACACTGCATTGGCCGCAAGCATCTCATCACTCTGTCTAGCGCCCTGCGCAGTAAAAAATGCAAAAACAAAGGTGAGCAGGCAGGTTCTTATGAAAATATCCCCGTTCACCTGAAAGAAGGCTCTAAGGGGAGTAAATGCTATTTGTTTAAGGCTAAAATTATTCTGACCTGATTCGAAATACTTTTTAACAAAAAAGAGCGACAAAATAAGCCCAAGGTACTCAGAAGCAACCGTTGCTAAAGCAACACCACGAATATCCAGATCAAACACCACCACAAGCAGTACATCCAGGATAATGTTCATGGCATTCACAAACAGCAGTATCCCCATAAGGATTTTGGCCTGCTGCGTGCCAATCAGCCAGCCTGCCAACACAAACTGCATCAAGGTCGCCGGAGCCCCCCAGACTCGAAGCTGACAATATAACAAACTGGCAGCCCGGACTTCTTTTGTTCCACCGATCCACTCAATCGCGATAGGAAATATCCAAGCCTGTGTCAGTATGATCAATAGGCTGATCAACAATGCAGTCAAACACCCTTGAATCAAAATGCCGAAGCTTCGCGGCCCATCTTTTGCGCCGTAGGACTGCGCGGTAAGGCCCGTGGTCCCCATTCTTAAAAACCCAAAGGCCCAAAATATGAACGTAAAGATATTGCCACCAACAGCTGCCGCCCCCATATACCAGGCGAATTCCAGGTGACCAAGCACCGCTGTATCCACCAAACCCAGCAAAGGCACGGCAGTATTTGAAAGCATTAAGGGCCAGGCGATATGCCAAATGGCTTGGTGTTTTTGT
>DFBZ01000161.1:66050-75411 GCA_002366835.1 Gammaproteobacteria bacterium UBA3067 | reverse complement strand
TCTGAGGCGGTGTCGTAGGCCTAGCGGTGTTTTAAAGTAAGTGAAAAATAGTTGTTTAAAGCGTTAGCGCTTGGTTTTGTACGTTTATCGAAATGCAATTAATTGCACCGCGTTTTGTCGCATTTATTGTTTCTGCAGTAGGCGGGTTGGGCAAGGTAAAGTCTGCTCAAAGGTTTGCGAGTATGTTCCAATCAGCGGCCTAATAATAACCTCAAAAAATAATAATTACTGAGACTAATATGAACGTACTCAATAAAAATATACCGTTAAAAATCCCCGCTTTATTTGGTTTGATAAGCACTTTAATACTTCCCTCCCTCGTCTCTGCGGGCATGGAAGTTACTAACCCAAGTCGGCAGTACGAAGTGACTGTTGTTAAAGGGGAGGCATTACCCATCATTGGGGAGTCTAGTGCTGAATATTCTGTTATGGCTGTTGAGGACGGGGTGCTTTATCCAATTCCCTTCCAGTTTGATGATAAGAATATAAAAGGGCTCAACTTTGTTCCCGGAGCCGTTGTGGAGGTTGATGGAAAGGAGGATGTGGTGGAGGCACAGGATGAGCTGGCCTTTATGTATCGGGATATGGGCCCTAAGGCTGATGCGGTGGCGATTGCTAACATAGAAGGCGCTATGGTTTCTGAGCTTGAAATTACGGAAGAGGGTACGAGTCGTTACGCTTATCTTGTAAAAGGCAATGCGCAGCGAAGTGATAAAGTGTATTCCCATTATGATTTTGAAACGGGTTTTGTTGAGACAGAAACTTACACGATTCAGTTTGACCCCAAAAATATTACCATTTGGTCTGACTGGAGAGTAAAAGGCTTTACCGGAACAGATTCAGCACCGAATGTTTTGGATATGATGAAAGCCCGCTTTTTTGCTCGATTGGGTTTTCTCAAGGTAACCCTTCACAATGCAATCATTCCTGCCAAAACCATCGCCGTAAAAAATGGGCCTGTTCGCGCCATTGTTGAGGCGGATATCTCCATTGGAGCGCTTGGTTTGGATATCCTGAGTGGTGGAGTGAGTGTCACATTTACACCCCAAGCGATTCGTTACCCCATCTTTGCCTTCTTTCCTAAAGCAGCGGAGGCTCTAAGCGAGTTTTATATTGATGTAACAGTCGATTTTGTTGATTTTGAAGGCACCCGATATAAGACTTCGCTAGGCCCAGAAGAGCCTTTGATTGCGGGACAAAAAGTATCGGATGAGGTGCGTGAAAAGTATAAGAGTGACATCGATAACCCTTGGGTTAGCATCAGTTCCGGCCACAATTGGGATATGTATTTTATCTCCAGACTGTCTGAAGGATTTACCCCGAAAGTGGACGCGATTTATTGGGATGAAGGCGCGGGAGACAAGCCTAATAAGCCTGAAAATTTCAAAGGAAGCAGTGCCGAAATGGGTTTGAAGTTGTCGGATGTTCCTGTCGGTGCGGATACAATATTTGAGTACAGCATTTATTTTGGTGCAGATCTATGGGAAGGCAATGATGCTCAAACAGGCGCTGATTATATTTTTAATCCCGCTAAGGTTGTGGTGAATCAGCTTTAACTTTCGCAGTAGGCTGCAATAAGGGTATAGGCTTTGTTTTGTAATCTTAGCTAATTCAAAAAGTAAAACAGATAGGGTGATGGCATAAAGCCACACCCTATTTTTTTGTTCTCGCGCTAGATTTCCATAATAAAAAGCTCGCCGGCAATACCAGCAATGTGAGTAACACTGCGCTAAACATGCCCCCTACCATGGGTGCAGCAATGCGGCTCATCATATCGACCCCTGTTCCCGAGCCCAATAGTATGGGTGCCAGCCCAGCAATATCCACAAAAGCCGTCATCATGACGGGGCGAATTCGGGACAGTGCGCCATCACGAATGGCGATATGCAGTTGTTCTTGGTAGTTTTCTGGGTTCGTTATATTTAGCTGGGCATCATTGCAGGTTTGTTTGAGGTATTGCAGCATGATTATGCCGGTTTCCACGGCCACGCCCGCCAGTGCGATTAGGCCCACCGCCACGGCAACGGAAAAATTAAAACCCTGAAAGTACATCATCCAGATGCTGCCCACCATGGCAATTGGCAGGGTAACGATAATGATGACCACTTCAGAAATGCTGCGGGAGCTAAAATAAAGCAGGGTAATAATAATTAATAAAGTAAGGGGGATCACCACAGTGAGGTTTTCTTTCACCCTTTGCATATATTCATATTGGCCCGCCCAGGTAATAGAATAACCTGTTGGTAGTTTGAGTTTTTCCGCGACGACTGTTTGGGCTTTGTCGACGTATGTCCCTATGTCGCCACCTTCAATATCCACAAAGACCCAGCCATTGAGTCGGGCGTTCTCACTTTTGATTCCCGGCGGCCCATCTTCAACGTAAATTTTGGCAACATCACCAAGAGGGATTCGCTGCCCCGAGGGGGTTACTACTGGCAAAAGCGCCATATCTTCGGGTGTTTTACGATAATGCTGCGGATAACGAATATTGACGGGATAGCGTTCTGAGCCTTCGACGGTTTGCGTGACATTCATACCGCCAATGGCTGTTGCAATCACTTGCTGTACGTCGGCGATATTAAGGCCATAGCGAGCAGCCTTATCACGTTGAATATCCACTTTGATATAACGTCCGCCGGCAACACGCTCGGAATAAACCGATGCGGTGCCGGGAATATCTTTCATAATATTTTCTAGCTTTTCTCCGATGGCCTGTATTTCAGCGAGATTCGATCCGGAAATTTTTATTCCTACGGGGGTTTTAATGCCGGTGCTCAACATGTCGATGCGAGTTTTAATAGGCATAACCCAGGCATTGCTTAAGCCGGGAATTTGTACTAATTGATTCATTTCCTTCTTTAATAATTCAGGCGTCATTCCCGGTCGCCATTGGGAAAATGGTTTTAATTGAATAAACGTTTCTATCATGGTGAGAGGCGCAGGGTCGGTAGCAGTTTCGGCGCGACCTATTTTTCCAAAGACGTTTTGAACTTCGGGGACGGTACGGATGATCTTGTCCGTTTGTTGTAATATTTGCCGGGCTTTACCAATGGAAAGGCCTGGGTAGGTGGTGGGCATATACATTAAGTCGCCCTCATCTAAGGGGGGCATAAATTCGCTGCCAATTTTACTGGCCGGGTACAGGCTGATGGCGAGTACACTCACTGCAAATAACAGAGTGACTTTGGGAAACCTTAATACTGCTTCCAATATGGGCTTATATGCAGCGAGTAATGCTCGGTTTAAGGGGTTTTTCTTCTCGCTTATGATTCGCCCACGAATAAAGTAACCAATCAGGACGGGCACCAGAGTAATTGCCAAAATGGCTGCCGCGGCCAATGCGTAGGTTTTGGTATAGGCAAGGGGGGAAAATAACCGCCCCTCCTGGGCTTGTAAGGTAAGCACTGGCATAAAGCTAACGGTAATGATTAATAAACCAAAAAAAATCGGTGGCCCAACTTCTGAGGCGGAATCAGCCACCACTTGCCAGCGATTTTCATCGGTAACTTTCTGGCGTTCCATATGTTTGTGCATATTTTCAATCAGTACGATAGCGCCATCCACCATGGCTCCAATGGCGATAGCTATGCCACCGAGAGACATAATGTTGGCGTTCAAGCCTTGGAAGTACATAATTATAAAGGCAGCCAATATGCCAACGGGCAAGCTGATAATAGCCACCAGTGCCGAGCGAACATGAAATAAAAATAGTACGCAGACCAGAGCGACCATCAATAATTCTTCACTGAGCTTTTCCCACAAATTTTTAACGGCCCGTTCAATCAATGCAGAACGGTCATATACGGGAATAATTTCCACGCCTTCCGGTAAGCCGGATTTTAAGTTGTCTAGTTTCTTTTTAAGGTCTTCGATGGTTTTTTTTGCATTTTCACCGAAGCGCATAATCACTACGCCACCAACAGTTTCACCTTCGCCATTGAGTTCGGCGATGCCGCGGCGCATTTGTGGCCCTACGGTAATTCTTGCCACATCTTTTAATAAAAGCGCGGTGCCGTTTTGCGTAACACCAAGGGGAATATTGCCAAGATCTTGGGTGTTCTGGATGTACCCGGTAGCACGCACCATATATTCGGCTTCAGACATTTCCACCACCGAGGCACCGACTTCCTGGTTGCCTCGTTGAATCGCTATTTGCACATGGGAAAGTGGTATGCCAAAAGCGCGCAGTTTGTCTGGCTCTACAATCACTTGGTATTGTTTCACCATGCCGCCAATGGTGGCGACTTCAGAAACGCCGGGCACAGTTTGTAATTCGTATTTTAAAAACCAATCCTGAATACTGCGTAGCTGGCTGATATCATGCTGCCCACTTCGATCTATCAGGCTGTAGAGATAAATCCAGCCCACGCCTGTCGCATCTGGGCCAAGTTGTGGATTGGCCGTGGCAGGCAGTGAAGATTCCACCTGGCTTAAGTATTCCAATACACGACTTCTTGCCCAATAAAGGTCGGTATCATCATCAAAAATTACATAGACATAGGAGTCACCGAAAAAAGAATAACCGCGTACATTAACCGCTCCGGGTACGGAAAGCATGGCTGTTGTTAGAGGATAGGTCACCTGATCTTGAACAACCTGTGGTGCTTGTCCGGGGTAGTGGGTTTTTATGATGACCTGTACATCGGACAAATCAGGGATGGCATCCACGGGTGTATTTCTGATGGCAAAGATTCCCACCAGAATAATGACCCCGGTAGCCGCTAATACAATAAGACGGTTTGCTACCGACCATCGGATAATCGCTTCAATCATTTTCGAATCCCCGTGGTGATGCCATTATTGTTTTTTGAGGTAATGCTAAGAGGGTCAATATGGGTAACGAGAAAAAAACCATCTCGTATCACGAATGAGAAATGCACCCTCATACCCACCTTGAGTTCTTCCATATTGAGGAATTTATCTAATTTAAAATCCATGGACATAACCGGGTGCTTCCATTTTTGAATGGCGCCGTGACTAATATTGACGGTGCGTTCTTCCATGGAGATGCTATTAATTGTGCCCTCTACGTCGGCACTTTCCGGTATTTGTTTTTTGCTATTTTGTTGGGGTTCTTCCATACGAGAAAAATCAGAAGACTTGCTTGATTCTGAATCAATAAGAAATTGTGCTGAGGTGACGACTTTATTCCCGGCCTCAACGCCGCTGAGTATTTCAATGTTGTTGTCGTCGAAACGCCCAGTTTTAACCACGACGGATTTAAATCGGCCCTCATCAAGAGAGAGCACTAGCCTGTTCATTGTTCCGGTACGAATTAATGCTTCCTTCGGTGCAAGCAGTACATTATTTTGTTTGTTGCCATGAATAACGACTTCCGCAAACATATTTGGTTTTAATTCTCCTGACTCGTTAATAAAGCGCATGCGTACCTTTACTGTGCGATTTTTTTTATTTACAACGGGATAGACATAATCTACTGCACCGTGCCATACGCTACCGGGTAAATAATTGAGTGTCATGGTGACGGGTGCGCCAGGTTTCACCAGGGGTGCCTGGCGTTCAAATACTTCTGCTTCTACCCAAACCTCATTCAGTGAGCCAATGGACATAATGTTTTGTGATGGTTTAACAAAAAAGCCTTCTCGCACATTGAGATGATCCACTACCCCAGTGTTGGGGGCGAAGAATATAATGGTCTGGCTAACACGTTTGCGCTTCTTTAATTGTTTGATGGCATACTCAGGTAATTGAAGTGCTTTCAGACGATCTTCCGCTGCGCGAATAAGGCGCTGGTTGCCTCTCTCCAAAGCCAGCAGTAATTCTTCTTGTGCATTAACCAGGGTGGGAGAATAAAGAGAATATAGTGCTTGCCCCGCATTCACGCGCTCGCCGGATGATCTTACATATAAAGACTCTATCCAGCCTTCGGTGCGAGGGTGAATGTGGATTAAGGTATTTTCATCGTAAGCAACGTAGCCGACGGTTTTTATATCATTCATTAGGGGTTTGCGTTCTATAAGGGCAGTGCGAACGCCGAGGTTATTGATGACTTGGGGAGATATTTTTACCGTACCTGCGGTGCTGTCATCGGATTCTTCTTGATATACGGGCACAAGATCCATGCCCATGGGTGATTTTCCTGGGCCATCTCGCCGGTAGTTCGGGTCCATGGGGGCGACCCAGTAGAGTGGGTCTTTTTCTTTGCTGGGTGTTGAAGTGTGATTATTGGGTTGATGTTCTGACGAAAAATCCAGCAGTGCTGTGATGCCGCCGCCAATAAAAAGCCCGATGCTTAAGAATAGGATAGAGCGGGTGGTTTTATTCATAGCGGTCACCTGTAGGGAGGCGCTTGCCTCCGGCGAAAAAATAATTCAGCTTGGCGATGGTTTTTTGTCTATCTACATTGATGGAGAGGTGGTCAATGTGGGCATTGAGCTCAGCAATACGAGATCGCATCACCTCGGCAAAATCACCCACATCATTGGTATAGGCATTTAAAGACGCTTCGCTTTGTTCATGCATTTGAGGCAGTAAGCGGGACTTATAGAGATGCTGGCGCTCGTTCAGACGCAGTAGCTGCGTGTCAGCAGCGTCAAAACCGGCGTAGAGTTCGCGTAATAATAACCACTTGCGGGTTTTGATGGACTCCGCATTTGCGGCGGCAGCTTTGACTTCTTGATCCTGCTTTTTACCGGTAAACAGGGGTAGATCAAAACCCAGTCCCACGGAGAAAAAATCAGTCCGTTCCATGCCGTTTGGGGCGTCATCGCGATAAGCATAAGCAGCATTAATTCCAAATTGTGGTTTGTAGTGTTGCTCTGCCAGGCTTATATCGGTTTGGCTGGCATTGATATGTTTGTCTATTGCTAACACTGCAGGGTGTGTCAGTAATACCGCTGATGTGTCTGTTGTGCTTATGCTGGGAGGGTCTAACTTGGGCAGCTGTCTGTCGAGATGATGGATGAAGGCCTTCGCTTTGGCTCCTTTGTGGGTGCGCAGGCCAATGGATTCCTCGTCACTGATCCATTGGGATAACGTGGCGAGCCCTACTTCTTGTTGCTGCCTCAGTCGTGCTGCCCGATCGTCAAGGCGTGTTAGTTCTAGTTGGGCGCGTACTACATCTTGCTGCCGGGTTTTTCCAACAGCACTGGTATATTTGGATTGGGCGATGTCGATCAACTGCTCAAATAAAGGGCGATTTTCCACAATGAGGGCCAATGATTCTTGTGCTTTATAGGTGTCCAGCCACGATTGACTGACCTGTAAGCTTAGCTGCGCACGGCGATTATGGTGCTGGTGTGGCAGTGCCTCGCCCATTTGGGTGAACTTTATTTTCTTTAAGCTCTGGCTGTTGCCTCGGGGGAGCATTTGGCTTGCACTCAGCTTCAGTTGGCTCATGTTCTCTTGCTTGAACTCAAGACTATCTGTTGCCAGGTTGGCCAAGGCAAGGCTAATTTTTGGATTGGGCAGGGCGGCGCTAGCGATTGCTTTGGCCTTCAGCGCTTTTTGTTGCTGGAGGTTCCCAGCAAGCCATGGGTCATTATGCAATGCCGTGTTAATCGCATCGCTCAGTAATAAAGGTGCAGAATTTGGTACTCCAACTGAGGTTTCTAGATTTAAGTTGGCTGAGGATTGATCCGATAGAGCCGGCGTGATGAGCAGGCAATTAATAAGCAAAGTGCGGCAAAAGGTTTTGTTCGCTTTACCAAAGAGTGCGATCGGAGCAAGTGCATGGAAGTCGATGAGCATGTTTCTCTCACTTTTATCGAGGACTTTTGTTTGGAGTTTGTGGGCTGGCTGTGGGAGCTTATTTTTCTCTAGTCGGGTAACTATGCACCGGGCAACTATGAGCCGGGTAGTTATGCCTGAGAGAGAGAGGCGATGGGGGGACGATAGAGGGCGGAAGGGGCGCGCTTGATGGGGTTTTTATAGAAGAGAGACTGGAGTTTGTCGGCGGGTGGGGTTTTCTGCGTTTCGAATAGGTCGGCTAAGTTAAGCGCACTGCAATGGTGTGTCGGGCAAGTGCTGGAGTCATCACCACAACAGGGTGCGACTTCAGATGATTCTTGTTCGCTGCCTAAGGAGGTACTGCTAACGACGTTATTGATTTCTGTATACCCCTCTATTCGCATGTGAGCTTGATGTTCCCCATGGGGGCTGACAGAGAGAGATGCTGGTGCCGTTGCTGTTTCCATCGGGCATGACCAAGCTGTGCCAATAAACTGTCCTAGTAGCATTAGCAGCAAAAAATGAATAGTGACTTGATGGCGAATTAAGCGGTCCATAGGAAATGATGTGTTGGCTTATTCCTCTTGTCTGACTGAAAAGTCCTTTCGTTTAGTCGGTATTTTGTGACGGCCCATCTTAAATTGCAAGCTTGCTACATCGGGGTGTAAACCAAACGATAGGTTATAGCGTGCTTATTTGATAGAACAACATGAAAAAGGCATGACATTAAGCAGTAAGCATTTTATTTATGACTTCAGCGTTGCCTGCGGGTTCCATAAAAAACCCTTCTATTAAAAAGTAAGTAAAAGTCAGGGTTCTTATGCGTAGAAAATATTAAAACACCATTGCAAGAGTGTTTTTCAGGCAGCGGTAAAATACTGTTACAAAAAAAGAAACAAAGACACGATAAAGATACCTTTACTTGCTAGAAAATAAAACTCACTGAGCTATAAATATTGGACTGTATAAGTAAGTGAGTTGGAGAAGGTGTTATGGCAAGTTATGGTGGTTCAATCAGCCCTGAAGAAACAAAAAATAGTTTTTTTTCTTATGAGGGTGAAGAAGGTAATAACGTTTCAGTAAAAGATGATATTCGCAAAAAACTGAACGAGGATATGGAAGAATTTTTGAAAACAGGAGGCCGCATTGAACACGTGGATATGGGTATTACCAGCGATCCTCCTAAAAAACCAGAGTCAAATTATGGACGCCGTCCTATCTGATTTTTAAATGAGTATTTAGATAGTCAATTTTTTAGCGTTATTTTTAGGTGCTTAATCGTAGGTAAAAATATTTAAGTACAATGCAAACAAATTTTATAAATTACTTGTTGTAGCTGAGGAAATGTTTGAACCTCCCATTTTGGCCCGGAATTTCCGGGCCATTTTTTTTCCTGGGCATTAAGCCAGATGGTATGCATTCCCATCGATTGAGCTGAAATAATATCGTGCTCGGGGTGATCGCCAATATGAATGCACTCTTCTGGTTTTAAGCCTGCATCCTTAAGCAGTACTTTAAACATGCGTGTGTCCGGTTTTGCTGCACCGATTAGTTCTGCAGAATAGAAGTAGTCAATGTATGGTTTTAAACCGGTCGCATTAATATCTGCATTGCCATTCGTGAGAGCGGCGATTTGGAAATCCGTTTTTAATTCGCCGATAACTTTTAGGGC
>DFBZ01000161.1:0-66016 GCA_002366835.1 Gammaproteobacteria bacterium UBA3067 | reverse complement strand
GATTCAGCATGAAATAAAGCCTTGTCTTTTGTGTGAATATTTTCCGTAAATAGCCGGCGGAGAATTTCTTTTCTGGTAAAAGTAAGGTTGTAAGACAGCTCAGGATGGTCGTTAGTGATTTCTTTTCTTAGTTCTAAGTAGCGGCCGTTGAGTGCTTGCTCTGCAATAAGAGGGTGGTATCGGGTGAGCCAGTTTTGCATGGCTTGCTGAGCTGTGTGGATGGTTTTTTGGCCATCCCAAAGGGTATCGTCGAGATCAAAGCTGATGAGCTTGATGGGGTTTTCAGAAGATTTTGTTTTCATTTTTCGCAGCTCCCGGGGTTTCGGTATTGCCCCCTCCTTCTTATAAGCTGGAAAGTGTTAATGCATTAGCGAGAGATCCGCCTACGATGTTGCCGATATAATCGGCGAACAGGGTGCCAAGTTTAGGGTGGAAGCGGTTTTCATCTTCACTGCCCAGGGCGATAAAACCGTGCAGATTTTTTTGCTTTATGGGAATGAGAATGGCGGAGCGAATTTTTTTATGGTCTTTAGGGAATAAAAACTGATATTCATTTTCTCTTAAGTGGCCACAAAAAACCTGCTCGATGTTCATAAGCCCAGGCGCTAGCTCATGGGCTGTTTCTGAATCAATGGTTCGCAGGCAGTCACCTTCGAGGCCTTCGGGTTGGTCAAATAATACCAGGCTGTAGCTTTCTGCGTTAAAGTCTTCGGCAAGCACCTGCTTGAGTTTATTCACCTGTTCGGAGAAATCGACACTTTCATTGAGAAGCAGTGATAGCTTGCGGGTTTTTTTAAAAAGTTGGTCGTTGTTGCGGGCATTTTCTAGTAGCTCTGCAATGCGACGACGAAGCTGTTCGTTGTGTTCCCGGAGTTGGGCGACCTGGCGTTCTATTAAGGAGCTGGTGCCGAGTATTTTATGGGGCACATCAAGAGCGGCCAAGGTGGCTGGATGCTTTTCAAAAAAATCTCTGTGTTCTAGAAGGTATGCGGTAACCTCTTTCGGGCTGAGGGCTTTTTCCGGGGCGTGGGTTTTCTTGCTACTCATAGTGTGATGCTTCCTTCAAATACAAATGCAGCAGGGCCCGTCATCAATACGTTGTGGTGCTGACCGTTTTTACTTTTTCGATAATCAATGCGCAGTTTTCCGCCGGGCAGCTCAACCGTTACCGGGCTTTGCAGTAAGCCTTTTTCTACACCGATAACCACCGCTGCGCAGGCGCCGGTTCCACAGGCCAGTGTTTCGCCACAGCCGCGCTCAAAGACGCGTAGTTTAATGTGGTTGCGATTGACGACTTCCATAAAGCCAATATTAGCTTGATTTGGGAAATCTGGGTGATGGCTTAAGCCGGCGCCCAGGGTTTCCACATCGGTATCGGCTATATCCGTGACACATAATACGCCGTGGGGATTACCCATGGAGACAGTGCCGAGGCTGTAGGTTTGGGTTTCGCCATTTATGTCCAGCGACAGGGGGTAGCTGAGCTGCTGGTGCTTTGCCCTAAAGGGGATTTTTGCTGGTGTAAACGTGGGTTTGCCCATGTTTACCTTCACCTGTTTATCCCTCTCCAGGTGTAGCTCAATATTGGCGTTCATGGTTTCAACGCGAATATCCCGCTTGTGAGTCAGGTTTTTCTCTCGTACATAAAGAGCAAAGCATCGCGCGCCATTACCGCATTGCTCTACTTCGCTGCCATCGGCATTAAAAATGCGGTAACGGAAATCCATATCAGGAAGTTTAGGGGGTTCTACCAGCAGGATTTGATCACAGCCCACCCCGAAGCGCCTATCCGCAATAAAGCGGAGTTGCTCGGTAGTCAGCTGAATATCCTGTGTTACACCGTCCAGGACAACGAAGTCGTTGCCCAGGCCGTGCATTTTGGTGAACCTTAATACCATGTCTTTTCTTGTTTGCAGGAGCCGTAGGTTTTGGGTTTAAGGCAGCAGCGACTCGCCGGCCAGTTGTTCTGTTATGGTTTCACGCTTTTTGATTAGATAGTGCTTGTTCTTGTCTACCATAAGCTCTGCAGGGCGGTTTCGGCTATTGTAGTTGGAACTCATGGTGAAACCATAGGCACCTGCTGAGCGCACCGCAAGTAGGTCGCCGGGTTCTATGGCAAGCTGCCTATCCTTGCCGAGGTAATCGCCGGTTTCACAAACGGGGCCAACTACGTCATAGGCGACGCTATTAATATCTATTCGCTTTTCAACCGGAATAATTGCCTGCCAAGCCTGGTAAAGGGATGGGCGAAGCAAGTCGTTCATTGCAGCATCGACGATGGCGAAATGCCTGTCCTCGCCTTCTTTGAGGAATTCCACCTGGGTGACCAGAATGCCCGCATTGGCCGCAATGGCGCGTCCGGGCTCCATAATAAGCTCTAGGCCGGTGGGGCGTATTTTTTCCAGAACCGCCGCCGCATACTGTGCTGGTTCGGGCGGTGTTTCGTCATCATAACGCACTCCGAGACCGCCACCGATATCAAGGTGTTTGATCTGAATGCCTTCTTTAGAAAGCTGTTGGTAGAGGCTTAAAACGCGATCCAGAGCATCAAGAAAGGGTTGTAGTTGAGTGAGTTGCGAGCCAATGTGGCAGTCAATGCCAACGACCTTAAGGCCGTCAAAGGCATGAGCCTGTTGGTAAGCTTCAAGGGCTTGATCAAAGCCTATGCCGAATTTATTTTCCTTAAGCCCAGTGGAAATATAAGGGTGGGTCTCAGGGTCGACATCGGGGTTAATACGCAAGGATACGGGAGCCAAGACGCCCAGTGTTTTGGCCACGGCATTGATGCGAGCTAATTCAGGGACAGACTCCACGTTAAAGCAGTGAATGCCCACTTCCAGTGCGCGCTGGATCTCATGTGCTTGCTTACCAACGCCTGAAAAGACAACCTTAGCGGGGTCGCCGCCCGCTGCAAGCACCCGCTCAAGCTCACCAATTGAGACGATGTCAAAGCCGGAGCCGAGGCGGCTTAGCAGGTTCAGTACGGCAATATTGGAATTGGCTTTTACTGCATAGCAAATTTTATGTGGATAATCACCAAAGGCGTTATTAAAGGCATGCCAGTGACGCTCGAGGGTGGCGCGAGAATAAATATAGCAGGGGGTGCCATAGCGTTCGGCCAGCTCCGAAATGGAATTATCTTCCGCAAAGAGTGAAGATTGTTGGTAGTTGAAATAATCCATAATAATAATCGGTGTATTGGGAATTGGTGGCGCTAGCTGCCGCTAACCGGGTTTGTGTTTGCTTCTGAGCGACTGTCCGGCCCGGGCATTTTTAAGGGGCCTTTCTGGCCGCAAGCGGTGATGGCCAAAGCACATATAGCCAAAGCACCATAGAGCAGACTGATTTTTAATGCTTTGCTCAAGAGTGAATTCGACACGATGGGCCTCGCTACGCCAGAATAATAAAGCCGCTAAGTATACTCCGTGCCTAGAGCCTGTGCACAGAGAACTTTTAAACCTTTGATGCGAGGGGCTTCAGGTTTATTTGGGGCTTTATGGGCTTGAATGGACTTATTGCGAAGAGTGGGAAAACAAGGCCTGGTTAAGTGCCTGCTCTAGTTTAAATTTGAATTGAAAGTACTGGCTGATGGAGAACACGTTTCCCTGGCCAAGCTTATGTTTGATGCTGGAAAGGTCCAGGTCGGTGATATAACAGGGGTAGAGTTGCTGGTTTTTGCGGTGCTTGAGGATGTGTTTGCTCACCGCGTTAAACAGGTTTTTGCCATGCTCCACTTGTGTAAAGGCGGCGTCGTTACAAAAGATAGAGAATGCCACTTGCTCGTCCTTATCAAGCTCTGCGATTGCCTGAACGTTGTAGTAACGCGTTGTTTTAGCCCCGCTGGGCAGGTTTTTTGTTTCCAGGAAAAGGCGTTGGCCGTTTTTGTTGCCGCAAATTTTGAAAAACTGCAGGTGCTGGTTTTTTGTGATGAGCGGCTGATCTGCCGATTCGGTAGATTGCCGATAAAGTGTGGCGTGGGTGAAACGTTGTAGTTGTGATAACAGGCCGGTTTCATCGCCACTATAAACGTGGCCAAAACAAACGCTGCCCTTGGTGTCTGCGATATAGACTTCTGTTTGCTTCGGGCCGGGGCGATAAAATATTTGTAGCACCTCGGCTTGATTGTGATGGCATATCAGCCCCAGGGCGGGTAAAGAATCCGTTTCACGGTCAAGAACAACAGGGCTAAAGGTTAACTGAGGCTTATTAAGGGCCTCGAGAAGCCCTGATGCGGAAGGAAAACTCTCTATCCAGGGGCTTTCAGCCTGCAGGTGCAACAAGTGATAGGTGCGATCAATCTCCAGAATGTAGCGGACATTTTGTTTGTGTTGATAGTGTATGGCGACATCTTCAAATAGTTGCTGGATGCGCTCGGCAATGGACTGACTTCTTGTTGCACTAAAACAATGAACATATAGCTGGCAGTTTTGCACTGCGGTATCTGAGTTTGTTTTTTGCGGCTGGCTTTGCAAATAATCAAGTAAACAATTAAGAACCGCATCGTCACCGGCAAAACGCGTTGTAAAAATTTCCCCCCAGCTATTGATAGTTACTTGATCAACGCTGAGGGTAAGATTGTCTTTTAATCCACTGTAAGAGAGTGGGTCGGTACGCATACTCAAGCGGCTCAGGCCTTTTTCCGTGGCTTGGGAGAAAGGGTCTAGTCCCACATTTAGAAACAGCGCGCTGTGCGCGATGTAGGCATTCTCTTCAAAACGGTTGAGTGTTTCGCGATAACTATCTAGTGGGAAGTTTTTTTCGAAACTTTGAATGATTTTTTGCACGGCAGCTTTGTCCAAGTCGCTGGATTCAGCGTGTAACGATAGGCGAGAGCTTGCATTAATAATGCGATTAAAATAACACCATGCGATTAACTCAATAAAGGATTGCGAGCGTTTTAGTGGGCGATGAAAGGACAGTTGTTCGAGAGTATGTTGCCCTAAATACAAAGCCCAGTTATTGGCTGCATTTCTCTTTTCTTTTTGGTCGTCATAATAAAAAGTCAGCGGGTCTTCGCTAACGCGGTGTGTAATATTGGGGTTGACCAGTTCCAGCTTGCCGCCTTTGCGCTCAAAAGCAGCGTAGAGTTTTCTGCCCAGCGTGGCCATGTCCGCCTGATTAATGGTGAAAGCATCATCGCTTTTGCTATGTTGTTGGGCAAAGCTGGCAAGAAAACGATAGCTGTGAGTCAGTTGGGCTACCAGTGCTTCCCTTTCTTGCATGATGGATTGAATATTCCAGCGGTAGCGCTCATCCAGTCTTTTGATGAGCCCTTCATCCCACTGCCATTGGCTGACTAGTTTTGACAGCAGTTTGCCACGCCATGAGCGTTGTGAAGCACGGTGTTTGCTCAGGGGGATGTTGGCCTTGAAGTAGAGGCAGCGGCGAACCAGTTCCAACCTTTCCGCTTCGTGATTATCCTGTAGGTAACGTTCCAGTTTACGGTACACCATCACGTAGGGATCAAGCTCATCGACATCCAGACGATTGGCGTAAATCGCTTTTTTGTACTCGGTACTGAGAAAGCCAACGTGGGGGTGTTCCTGGGCGTATACTTCGGTGAGGCCGATTTTGAGAATGGACTTATGGGCCGCGTCGACACCTTTATATAGCTGCCACATGCCCGCGCCAATAAATTCACCAGCGGGAATCTGGTGGGTATTGCCAAAGTCTATGGACTCGTTGTCGCGAATATAACGTTTGTCGACAAGTGTATTGCTGATCTCTGTGTAGCGGGTATCTTCTTCGGGTGGAATCAGCCACCAGATGGGGTAGCGTCCTGCCAGAAGTAGGGCGGTACGGTAGAACTCATCCAGTAGCAGGTAGTGCTGGGATGAGCCGCAGTCTTCTGTGGACAAACCCTGGCGCAAGCCCAGACGGAATTTCTGGCTATCCATCAAAAAGAAATTCGTCTCCAGATTGAGGCTGGCGCCCCATCGACTGATCAGTTGCAGTTTTTGTTCAAGCAGTTCCAGCTCGTTAGGCAGAAGGTCGCTGCGGTAGCAAATCCAGATATCCAGGTCGCTGGCGTTAGATTGGGCAATAGTGCCCGTGCTGCCCATCAGGAAGACGCTGTGAATATCCCCATAAGTCTGGTGGCGAGGGTTGTGTCGGAAGCTGCGCGACAGGCTTCGAGCCTGTTGAAGAGCTATCCGATCAGGCTTGTACCCGGTGATGCCAACAGGCGTATCTTTATTTACGTAACCAGGGAAGAGCGGATGATTGACATGCAGTAGCAGCGGTAGCAATTCGAGAAAACGTTTTTGTCGTGGTGCCTGCAATGACAGAGCGCGGGCGATACGTTCAGCATTCACCGTGAGAAAGCGGCGTTTGATTTCGCGCAGAACTTTGCGGTCAATATCCCCCTCGTGAAAAGAGAGGGAATTGTTTGAGGGGGAGTAGGCAGCCATACACCTAATTATAGTTGGGCTGCCTTAGGGGCGTAGCGCCATTATGTTTCCTTTCTTTGCTGAGCTGCAGGTATAGTTTGGATGCCAGCACTTTCTACTGGTGGCTAGGCCTTCAGTGTTTCCACTCCTTGCTCACTTCCCAAAAGTAATACATCGGCGGGCCGCAGGGCAAAAAGGCCGTTGGTGACCACGCCGGTAATATTGTTGATCTCCCGCTCCAGGGCTTGAGGGTCCATTATTTTAAGGTTAAACACGTCAAGAATGATGTTGCCATTGTCGGTGATAAAGTCTTCACGGTAGGCGGGGTCGCCACCGAGCTTCACCAGCGCTCTGCCGACGTGGCTGCGAGCCATGGGGATGACCTCAACGGGCAAGGGGAAGTCACCCAGGATTTTCACATATTTAGACTTATCGGCAATGCAGATGAATTTCTCTGCCACGGCGGCAATAATTTTTTCCCGTGTTAGCGCACCGCCACCACCTTTGATCAATGCTAAATGGGAATTGGCTTCATCTGCACCATCGACATAAACCGGCACGCTGTCTACCGCATTGAGGTCATAGACCGGAATGCCGTGGCTTTTTAGTCGCTCAGCAGAGGCCTGGGAGCTGGCAACCGTGCCATCAAAAGTGTGCTTGATGTCTGCTAGGGCATCGATAAAAAAATTCGCGGTGGAGCCGGTGCCAACGCCAATGATGGATGCGTCTTTCACATACTCGATAGCTGCAAGGGCCACCGCTTTTTTCATTTCGTCTTGGGTCATGGGAATCCTGATGAAAAGGGGGGTAAATAGGGTTAGACTGCCTCATTGTTTTCTCAACGTTGCTATTTTCTCATGCCAACCAAGTATATAAAACAGATTTTAGAGGCCCGTGTTTACGACGTGGCCATGCAAACGCCTGTGGATGAGGCGCACTTCCTTTCTGCCCGCCTGGATAACCGCATCTTGTTAAAGCGGGAAGACTTACAGCCCGTGTATTCCTTCAAGCTTCGCGGCGCATACAATCACATGGTGCGCTTGTCACCTGAGCAAAGAGCCCTGGGTGTTATTGCGGCTTCTGCCGGAAACCATGCGCAAGGGGTGGCTTATAGCGCACAAAAACTCGGTATTCGATCCGTCATTGTGATGCCCGAAACTACGCCGGATACTAAAGTGCGGGCGGTGAGAAGCTTTGGCTCCAAGGCCCTGCTCCATGGTGATACCTTTGATGAAGCATGCGCGTATGCAACAACGCTGGCGGAAGAAAAGGGTTATAGTTTTATTCATCCCTATGATGACTCTGACGTGATCGCCGGGCAGGGTACCATCGGCATGGAGTTGCTGCGTCAGGTGCCAGATCAGCTAGACGCGATTTTTGTACCGGTGGGCGGCGGTGGGCTGATTGCTGGTGTGGGCGCCTTCGTGAAATATCTGCGCCCTAAGGTGAAAATTATTGGCGTTGAAGCAGAAGATTCTGCCTGCCTGGCGGCGGCATTGGAAAAAAACCGTCGCGTGGTTTTACCAGAGGTGGGTATTTTTGCCGATGGTGTGGCCGTTGCTCAAATTGGGAAGGAAACTTTCCGCGTGGCCAAGCAATGTGTTGACGAAGTGATTACCGTGAACACCGATGAGATTTGCGCCAGCATCAAAGATATTTTCGACGATACGCGATCCATCACAGAGCCGGCCGGTGCCCTGGCTGTGGCGGGATTAAAAAAATACGTGCAACGGGAAAGTGCCAGTAAACAAACCCTGGTGGCTATTAATAGTGGTGCGAATACTAACTTCGATCGCTTGCGCCATATTTCTGAACGGGCGGAGTTAGGCGAAAATCGCGAAGCAATTTTGGCCGTCACCATTCCAGAGATACCCGGCAGCTTTCGACGTTTTTGTAAGTTACTGGGAAAAATTAATATCTCCGAGTTTAATTATCGCTATTCCGATAACCGTGATGCGCAAGTATTTGCTGGTGTGCAAATCCGTTCAGCAGCCGACCGTGAGGCAATCGTCCAGAAGTTGCGAGACAAAAATTATGCCACGGAGGACCTTTCCGATAACGAGATGGCCAAGCTGCATATTCGCCATATGGTGGGTGGTCGTCACCCTGAAATCGGCGAAGAGCTGTTGTACCGTGTTGAGTTTCCTGAACGGCCCGGCGCACTGATGGCATTTTTGATCAACCTCGGTGAAAAATGGAATATTAGTTTATTTCATTATCGAAACCACGGCGCCGCTTATGGGCGAGTGTTAGTGGGTTTTCAGGCCTCAAAGAGAGATGGAAAAGAAATCGAAGCGGTGTTGAGGGGGATCGGCTACCGTTTTTATTCAGAAACGGCCAACCCTGCTTACGAACTTTTTTTGAAATAGTCTAGAGTTGAATAATGGGTGTTTTTTAAACCATAGAGAGTGGGCCTTATCTGGGCGTATTCCTAAAACTTTTCATCCAAATTCAAGAGGCTGCTATGAAGCAAAAATTATTGGCCCTATCTTTAGCGGGTATCTCTACTGTCGCTATTGCAGGCCCTTCTCAATTTTCCGGACCACTGAATACTCTGGGTAATGTATCTACCCAGCAAACCATCCTATCGGCAACCGTTAACCCTGCAGCGGGTGAATTTGTTGTGGAAAAATCTTATCGCTGGGGTTACTTGAGCACTTTTGGGCTCGGCCTCGAAGTTGGCGAAGTGGATAACCTTGAAGATGATCTGGATGCCTTGACCACTGAGCTGGATCGCCTGGAAGAAAAAGCGGATGCGTTTTTGGAGATTGTTACTCTGTCGGAGGTGGAGGCGGTACAGGATCAATTTAATGATTTCCTCGTTGAGCTGGGGCAGAAAGGAACGCTTCAATTTGCTGCTCAGGCCAGAGCGCCGGTATTTCCTATCGCGATCAGGAGCGATTTAATAGGAGGGGTTTTGACACTTGATGCCCATTTGACAGCGGATATTGGTGTGGGTTTTATTGACAGTCCGCTTGAAGTTGTTGCTCCTACTATTTTTTCTGGCCCAAATGCTGACCTAAACTATAGGCTGACTACCGACACAGTGATTGATTTGTCCTCCGCAGTGATTGCTGGTTATTCATTGGGTTACAGCCATGATTTGACTAACTCTCCTTTTCTTGGCGATAACGCGCTAAGTTTTATGAAAAGCAGTGACCGCCTTTTAGTGGGTGCCGAGCTGAATATCTACCAGGTTTCCATGAGCTCTCAACTGGTAGCGATTGACCAGGAAGATAGCAACGAAGAACTTGGAGATGTTATTTCAGACGAATTCGACAACAATCAAGTGGATTCCACAGACTTTGGTCTTGATTTGGGTGTGTTATGGGTTAGTGATAATTTCCAGCTGGGCGCAACTTGGAAAAATATCAACGAGCCTACTTTTGAGTCTTCTAAGCTGGGTGTAAACTGTTTTGCTCTAAGCAGCGTCACTGCTAGAAGAAACTGTGAGATTGCGGCAACACTTGGAGCCGATGGGCGGGTTGATTTAACGCCTGAGTACGTGATGGAAAGCCAGATTTCCCTTGAAGGCGCCATCACCACCGCGAATAAACACTGGAGTTTTGCGGGTGCCTTTGATGTAAATGAAGTGGCGGGCCCTTTGAAAGACGATTACCAGTGGGCAACGGCCTCAGCATCCTATTTTTCTGATTCTTTGTGGGTTCCCATGGCGCGAGTGGGCTTTCGCACTAACTTGACCGGATCAGAGTTGAGTTATGCGAGTGCGGGCATTACTGCTTTTGGTGGCATTCACTTGGATGCGAGCGTGGCCCTTGATAACATTACTGTCGATGGCGAAGACCTGCCAAGGGCGATGTCTGTGAACTTGGGTATAGAACGCCGTTTTTAGTATCATCTAAACTACGTGCCTATGACTATAGTAGGCGCGTAATTGGTTTATTAGTTAGACTCACTTCTCGCATTAGCCGCTAAGTACCGATTCTGACTTGCAAAATAGTCGTAGCATGATCTACGCTATATAATATGCACACATGCAGTAAGCACATAAGGAATTGTGTTCAAGTTTTTGGGAGTGGGAAAGGAAAGATGAATAGAAAACCGGATATATTAGTTGTGCTGGTTGTGGTTTTTTGCCTAGGTATAATAGTAACTAGTTATTTACCTGGCAATAATAGTCCTGAACTAGTTGCACAACAGTTACTGAAGAAGTGAGTCTGTTTTAGCTTCCCTCTCTTATATTCAGTATCAACTTTTCCAAGGCTCTTGCTCTAAGAGCCTCTTGATTAAAGCCCTACAGTCATATCCCCCAAGTGTTTTAATTAAGCCTTTAGACTTGTTCTCTTATTTATTTAGGGTGTCTCTAAACCGTGGATAAACAGTCCTTTAATCCGTGAAGATAGCATCCAGCGGGATGTCCCAAGTTTGTCTTGGCAGTTCTTGCCTCTCTTGAAATGCATGTGCGACACCAAGCAGGCTGGGTTTTTGTGCCCGTTTTTGTTTAAGAAAGGCAAAGCTGCGGTCGTAATAACCACCGCCCATACCAAGGCGGCCTCCTGTGTTATCGAAGGCGACCAAAGGTGTAATGACAAGATCCAGCGCCCAGGCTTGTCTGCATTGATGCTTTAGCGGATTCGGTTCGGGTATTTTAAATTTATTTAGAACGAGTTCATCGCCTTTCTCAAAGCGCACAAAAAGTAATTTTTGTCCCAGCGGCGTGAGCACGGGCAGATAACAGCTTTTTCCTCGCTTCCACGTCTCTTCCATTATTGGGGTGGGGTCTATTTCCCCATCGTTGGGAAGATAAAAGGCAATATGTCGGCTGCGCTGAAAAAGCGGGCTGCATACCAGTTTTTTTCCCAGGCGCCTGGTAGCCAGTGTTTGCTGCCGTGGGCTAAGCGCTCGGCGCTGCTGGCGAATTTGTTTTCTGAGCTTGCGCAGGTCAAGGGGGGGCTTGGTTTGAGGCATAAGAGGGTATTTGAAGAGGAGGAGAGTGCCCCTAGGGCGCCGTGGTCAAATTTGACCCTGAACCGTAGGGTTCAAGGTGGGGGCCCTTGTTATATTTTAGGCTTTCCGTCTAGCGGACGTGCACACCGATATAAGCGAAGGGTCTCCGGGTATGTGCATTATCGGCTCCGGGACAGCTTCGACACACCTGCACCCCAAGAAACACTCTAAACCATTATAGACAATTTGCAGCCTATGGGAATGCAAATTTTTTAATTTGACGATGAGGTTGGCTCGCTGCTTGTTTTTACTCCACAGCGTTACGCAGTGAACGAATCGACCAGCCTTGTTTGCTGGCGTATTCACGCAGCTGTGGGTCAGGGTCAACGGCGACGGGTTTTTCCACAAGTTTCAGCAGGGGCAGGTCGTTGTGGGAGTCGCTGTAGAATACGCTTTGATCAAAACGGTGTTCTTGCTGTTTAAGCCACTGATTTAAGCGGGTGATCTTGCCGTCCTGATAACAGGGTATTCCAGTGGGTTTGCCCGTGTAGCGGCCATTGCGCTTTTCGGCTTCACTGGCGAGGAGGTTGTCGATGCCGTGCAACTGGGCGATGGGTTCGGTAACAAAGCGATTAGTGGCGGTGATAATCAATAAGGTGTCGCCCTCCTTGCGGTGTTCTTCTATCAGGGCCTTGGCCTTGGGTAGCAACATGGGGCGAATTTTTTCTTCCAGAAATTGCTCACGCCATGCGAGCAACTGTTCGAGAGGGTGCTCCGCCAACACCTTCAGGCAAAAGTGCAGGTAAGCGTTGATATCGAGGGCGCCCAACTTGTAATCGCGGTAGAACTTGTCGTTGTTGTGCGCATACTCTTGCCGATCAACAATATTGCGCTCTACCAGAAACTCCCCCCAGGCATGATCGCTGTCGCCATTGATAAGGGTATTATCCAGGTCAAATATTGCTAAATTCATGGTTGTTTCACTATTAAGAGCATGGGGGCGGGCTGCATACGGCAGGCCAGCCAGAGGGGATTATAGATCAATTGCCACTTTGCTACAGCTTATGTCTTACTAATCAGATAAATAGGAGAAAGAGTGATTGATGGAAAGTAGCGAATAGGGTATCAATGTAGGTCGCCAGTTTTGCCAGAGGTTAAAGGTTGTTATTGTGATAGATTCGGATGGATTTCGATTTAATGTTGGCATTGTTATTTTTAATGACCGAGGTCAGCTACTGTGGGCGCGCCGGGTAGGGCAGAAATCCTGGCAATTTCCTCAGGGCGGGCTTGATGAAGGTGAGTCTGCCGAACAGGCACTGTACCGAGAGCTCAAAGAAGAGGTGGGCTTGTCTCCTGATGATGTGGAAATTGTTGCCCAAACAGGTGCATGGTTGCCCTATACCCTACCTAAACGTTACCAACGCTCAGGCAGTATGCCTTTGTGTATTGGGCAAAAACAGAAATGGTTTTTGCTTTATCTACGTTGCCCCGAAACCCATATTGATGTGAAACATCATACGCCGCAGGAATTTGATGGTTGGCGCTGGGTTAGTTATTGGTACCCCCTTTCTCATGTTATTTCATTTAAGCGGGAAGTGTACCAACAAGCTCTGGTAGAGCTTTCCAGTGCTATGATTCAATATATTGAAAACGGCTTGAAACTTTGCCAGGGTAACGAACCTGCAAAGGAAAGTAAGCTGAGAAAGGGAGCATAAGCCGTTTTGGATATGCTCAATACCCTCAAGCGTATTGTTCAGGAGGTGAGCCTTGCACCTGACCTGGATGACGCACTAAGCGTTCTGGTTTTCTCTCTGCGTAAAGCGATGAAAACCGACGTTTGCTCGGTGTATCTTATCGACACCCAGAAGGCTTGTTACGTGCTTGCGGCCACCGAGGGCTTGAACCCTAAGTCGGTTGGGCAAGCTACTCTGGGGCTTTCTGAAGGGCTTGTGGGTCAGGTTGGCCTACGTGAGGAGCCGGTGAACGTGGCGTCTGCTGCCTCTCATCCCAAGTATCGTTATATTGCTGAAACCGGCGAGGAGCGTTTAAGTGCGTTTCTGGGTGTGCCGATTATTCATCATGGCAGAGTCCTGGGTGTGCTGGTGGTTCAGCATGCCCAAGAGCGTGGTTTTGGGCAGGAAGACGAGGCCTTCCTGATAACGCTTTCCGCTCAACTTGCTGGAGTATTGGCCCATGCCGAGGCCATTGGCTTTTCTGCTAATGGTGTAAAAAAGAAAAATGTGCCCCAGGTAAAGCGCATCCAGGGTATCGCTGGTTCTCCCGGTATTGCTATTGGCCCCGTGGTTGTCATGTATCCCCCAGCAGATTTCGACTCTGTTCCCGATAGACCCCCCAGAAACATTAAAAAAGAGCAGTCAAAACTCAGCGCGGCGCTGGAAGCCGTGCGGCAGGAAATCAAAGGCTTGCAGGTGCGTCATGCGGCCAACCTGCCAAAAGAAGAAAATGCCCTGTTTGATGTTTATCTCAGTATTCTGGACGAGGATGCCCTCGGTGGTGAGGTGGCAGGAAGAATCACCGCTGGAAACTGGGCGCAAGGTGCACTGAAGCAAGTGATTACCGAATATGCACGCAACTTTGAGCTTATGGATGATCCTTACCTGCGTGAACGGGCAGTGGATATTAAAGATCTTGGTCGCCGGGTATTAGCACGGCTGCAGGAAAAAGAACCCCAACGCAGTGATAGCGACTACCCAGAAGGCACGATTTTAGTGGGAGAAGAGCTCAGCACGGCGATGATTATGGCTGTGCCTATTGAGAAGCTTAGCGGCATTGTTTCTGTAACCGGGTCCAGCAACTCACACATGGCTATTGTTGCAAGAGCCTTGGGGATTCCCACTGTGGTGGGTGCATCCCATGTGCGGCTTAGCAAGCTGGAAGGGCAGGGCCTGATTGTTGATGGCTACCAGGGGCAGCTTATTCTCAATGCACCTGAGCCTATTCGTCAGCACTACGATGAGATATTGCTTGAAGAGCAGCAACTCGTTCAGGATTTTGAAACCTGCCGAGAGCTGCCCTGTGAAATGAGCGATGGCCATGCTGTCGCATTGTGGGTGAATACGGGTTTGATGGCTGACGTAGTGCGCTCAAAGGGGCGTGGTGCTGAGGGAGTCGGCCTGTACCGAACCGAAATTCCCTTTATGGCAAGAGACCGTTTCCCTAGCGAAGATGAGCAGCAGGCTATTTATAGGAAACAACTCGAAGCCTTTGCCCCTCTGCCCGTGACCATGCGGACTCTGGATATCGGTGGCGATAAGTCATTGCCCTACTTTCCTATTTCTGAAGAAAACCCCTTTCTGGGCTGGCGTGGTATTCGAATCTCTCTCGATCACCCGGAAATTTTCCTCTCTCAAATTCGTGCCATGCTCAAGGCCAGCGCGGGTTTAAATAACCTGCGTATCCTGTTGCCCATGATCTCCAGTATTCTTGAGTTAGAAGATGCGCGGTATCTTATTCACCGAGCGTGGATGGAATTGCAAAACGAAGGTTATAGCATACTGATGCCTCAGGTTGGCGCGATGATCGAGGTGCCTGGCGCGGTGTACCAGGCTCGTGAGATTGCGGCGATGGTGGATTTTATTTCGGTGGGTAGTAACGACCTGACGCAATATATGCTTGCCGTGGATAGAAATAATCCACGTGTCGCGGGTCTTTATCAATCCTTCCACCCTGCCGTATTGTGCGCCCTGTCTGATACTGTGAAGGCCTGTCATGAAATGGGCAAAACTATCAGTGTGTGTGGCGAAATGGCCGGTGATCCTGCTGGCGCAGCACTGCTTAGCGCCATGGGTTATGACAGCCTCAGTATGAGTGCCAGCAGCTTGTTAAAAGTGAAATGGGCGCTGCGTCAATTAAGCCACGGCCAAACCAAAGACTGGTTGGAACATGTGCTGAGCCTGGATAATGCCGCCATGGCACAAAGTTATATGCGCATAAAACTGGGTGAAGCAGGCCTGGGTGGTCTGACCCGTGCCGGTAAGTAGCTCTTACTATCTCTCAGTGCCTCGCTCTGGAAGTATTAGCCTGATTAAGCGAGAGTAAAGGAAAACCCACTCTCCCCCAGCTCAGCCCCCTCCTTACCAAAACGTTTTTCGCTAAATGTCAGTTTGCCTTGCCGGTCGAGTAGTACCAGGCTGCTCGACCGGGTGCCATATACCTTGCTCTGAATAAACAGGGGTGAAAGCATTCTTTCTGCGCTAAGGCCTACGCCGGTGTTTGGTAGTCGTTTATCGTCCGCAACGTTATTATTGCGCAATAAATGTAACAAAGCTGCCGGGTCTGGTTCTTGCCTAGTGAGGTTTTTTAGTCCCTCTAGTCCGTCCGTTACCTTTGGCCAGGGGGTATTGAGCAGATGGTTGCTTAAACCGTAGAAGCCGGGTTCTAATTTGCGGGTGTGCTGCTCTCGATTCGAGTAATAATAAAGCCCATTTTTGTCGCCAACGAGCAGGTTAAAACCATTGTAGAGTTGGTGTGTGCTTTCTACTTCGAGAAGAAACTGTTGCGGCGTTTGCTTGCCGGATAAAAAATCCGTGGTGAGGTGGCCGCGACTTTTGATTCCGCAGCGTTGCCCTGTTTCGCGGAAATTAGTCAGTGCAGCGAAACGGCCGGTTTCTGTGATGCCCAACCAGGTGCCGCCGTCTTGTTCGTCCTTACCGGCGAGGATGGAAGGCTCTTTGTCCCACCAATGTAGTGCTTGCGTTGGACGGCTGTACATTTCGTCACGATTAGTGAGCAAAATCAGCGGGAAGTTCGGGTGGTTTTGATAGGAGAAGAGAATAAGGCACATGCGTTTATTCTACGCGAAGCATGAAGCGACGCAAAACAATGGTGCGTCGAAAGCAGTCGCGTTTTCAGGATGATTTAGCCATAATCGGCCTTTTATTTTAGGGTCGATATGGCTTTTCTGTACTACATTCTACTGGGCAGCGTGGCGGGCACCCTTGCTGGATTACTCGGTGTGGGGGGCGGCTTGGTTATTGTGCCGGTTCTCGTTTACTTATTTCAGCAACAAGGTTTTGCGCCAGAGGTGCTCACCCATATGGCGGTGGGAACATCCCTTGCCACGATTGTACTGACCTCCATCAGCTCGATACGCACCCATCATGCCCACGGTGCGGTGCAGTGGGCGATATTCAAACAGCTTATTGTCGGCATCGTGATGGGGTCTTTGTTGGGAGCGGTGCTGGCAAATTTTATTCATGGCCCGTGGTTACAAGTAATGATCGGCATCTTTGCCTTGGTGGTGGCCGTGCAAATGGGTTTTGAAATCAAGCCTCAAGCTCGGCGACCACTTCCTAGTGCCAGAGGAATGTTTGCTTCGGGCGGCCTTATTGGCAGTATTTCCGCTTTGTTTGGCATTGGTGGTGGATCGGTTACGGTGCCCTTGTTAACCCGCTTTAGTGTACCGGCTCAGCAAGCGGTTGCTACCTCCGCGGCCTGTGGTTTACCCATTGCCATTTCCGGTAGCCTGGGTTTTATCGTCACAGGCTGGGGGCAGGCGCAATTACCCGCATTGAGTTTTGGTTATATTTATTTGCCAGCGTTTTTGGGGATTGTGCTAAGCAGCACCTTGTTTGCAATTCTCGGTGCCCGTTGGGCGCATCAAGTATCCGCAAGTACCTTGAAAAAAATCTTTGCCTTGTTGCTGCTCGTTATAGGGCTTCGCTTGGTAGCTAGCGGCGGCGTTTTAGTATGAATAGGAATTACGGTAGGAGATAACATGCTGGTTTACCCTGATATTAACCCTATAGCCCTAGAGCTTGGCCCAGTGAAAATACACTGGTATGGCTTGATGTATCTTTTGGCATTTAGTCTGGCTTGGGCTGTGGCCACCTATCGAGCGAAAGTGATGGGCGGTGCTTGGAACAAAGATCAAATCGGGGATCTAATCTTCTACGGTGCCATGGGCGTGGTGTTGGGTGGTCGGCTGGGTTATGTGTTTTTTTATCACTTCGATCGTTTCCTCGACGAGCCCCTCTGGTTGTTTAAAGTGTGGGAAGGCGGAATGTCGTTTCACGGTGGCTTCCTCGGTGTGGTAACTGCTCTGGTGCTTTTTAGTCGCAAGGAGGGTAAGCATCCTTTTGATGTGCTGGACTTTGTGGCACCCATCGTACCTCTTGGCCTGGCGGCGGGTCGTATGGGGAACTTTATCGGCGGTGAGCTATGGGGCAGGGTGACTACTGCAGATATTCCTTGGGCCATGGTTTTCCCTCATGTGGATCAACAGCCGCGCCATCCTTCGCAGCTCTATCAAATGCTACTCGAAGGTTTACTGCTTTTTGTCATTGTATTTTGGTATAGCGCGAAACCACGGCCTCGCTTTGCGGTAACGGGCTTAGGCTTGATCGGCTACGGTTGTTTTCGCTTTTTTGTAGAATTTTTTCGTCAGCCCGATGCGCATTTGAATTATGTGGCTTTTAATTGGTTAACCATGGGGCAGGCACTAAGTACACCGATGATTTTGGCGGGTTTTATGATTATGGTATGGGCTTATCGCCACGGAAATAAGGGAAGCGCACAATGAAACAATATCTGGAACTAATGCGTCTGGTGAGAGACCAGGGTATTCGCAAGGAAGACCGCACCGGCACAGGAACGGTCAGTATTTTCGGGCATCAAATGCGTTTTGATTTGAGCGAAGGTTTCCCTTTAGTGACCACCAAGAAAATTCACCTGAAATCAGTGATTCACGAATTGTTGTGGTTTCTGCAGGGTGATACCAACATTCGTTACTTGAAGGAAAATGGCGTGCGCATTTGGGATGAATGGGCAGACGAGAAGGGTGAATTAGGCCCGGTGTATGGCCACCAGTGGCGCTCCTGGCCGAGTGCAGATGGCGAAAAAATCGATCAGATCAAACAGCTCGAAGAGGCGATTAGAACCAACCCAGATAGCCGTCGTCTTATCGTCAGCGCATGGAATGTTGCAGATGTGGAAAACATGGCTTTGCCACCCTGCCATACTCTGTTTCAGTTTTATGTGGCCGATGGAAAACTTTCTTGTCAGCTTTATCAGCGCAGTGCGGATATTTTTCTCGGCGTGCCATTCAATATCGCCTCTTATGCCCTTCTGACCATGATGATGGCCAAGGTAACGGGGCTGCAGCCGGGTGATTTTGTTCATACCTTTGGTGATGCGCACCTTTATCTTAATCATCTTGAGCAGACAGAAACCCAGTTGGCACGCACGCCTTACCAACTGCCCACCATGAAAATAAACGGTGAGCAGTCCTCCATTTTCGATTTCAAGTTCGAGGATTTTGTGCTGGAAGATTATGAGCACCACCCCCATATTTCTGCACCGGTTGCGGTATAACACGGCATAAGGATTTAACTATGAAGCTTTCCCTTATTGCCGCGATGGCTCAAAACCGAGTCATTGGGCGGAATAATAAACTGCCTTGGTATCTGCCGGAGGATCTGAAATATTTCAAACGGGTCACTATGGGCAAACCCCTGATTATGGGGCGCAAGACCTTCGAATCCTTGGGTAAGCCCCTCCCAGGAAGGCCACACATTATAATTACCCGCGATGAGAGCTATGAATATCCCGGCTGCCATATCGTTCACGATATAAAAAGCGCTAAGGCCCGTGCTGAAAGCCTTCTGCTGATTGAGGGCGGAGAAGAAGCCGTGGTGATTGGCGGCGCAGAAATTTACGGTCTAATGCTGCCTGAGGTAGACAGAATGTACCTCACAAAGGTGCATCAGGATGTGGAAGGGGATGCTTACTTCCCTGAATTTAATGAAAATGACTGGCTGCCCATTGCCAGAGAGGACTTTCCAGCACAGCCGCCGAATGAATACGACTACAGTTTCGTTGTGTACGAGAGGCCGTCTAAATCAAGCTGAGTCAGCAGGGCGTTTAGGGCGTCTTGTCTTTCGGCAAAACTTTGCTGCCATAACGCTTCAAGCTGCGCTGCCAGTTTGATCTCCTCCGAGAGGTCAAGCATTGCAGATAGCTCAGGAACAAGCCCTTGTTCTTCCCTCTGCTCATGGTGTTCCAATACACCCTTTATGGTGCGCTGGTAATCCAGCAGTGCAATAGCCCCGCGTCGCGGTGAGCGTCCTTCTTCTGACTGTGCTGCGTCAAGCTTCTCTTTGGCGCGAGATACGAGGGTGAGTATCTTCTCGTGTTCTCGTAGGTATAAGGAGCTTGCCCAGCGTGGTTTTTCTACTTTCTCATGCAAAGGTAATAGCAAACTGTTTTCTAGCTGAATATGGGCGGATAATAACGCCTGGTAGTGAGAGAGAAGCTGGCTTGCCAGCTCAAAGCGCTGCTCGACGAGGGCTTCTTGCTGGCAGAGAAACAGATTTTCTAGCCGCTGATGGTAGTGATTAAGTACGCTGAGCAAGGGTGCTGTATCGGTGGCCAATGGCTGCTGGACTCTGAAAATGATTGAGCCCTTATTATCCCACATAAATGTAATTTTGATATTTGACAAAAGACAGGACTATGAAAAAACTCAGCTCCACTGCTTTGCGTTATGAATCAGGCCAGCTATTTGTTCTGGATCAACACCTTCTACCCCATCAAGAAACCTGGTTGGAATGCCATACCGTGGAAATGATGGAGGCGATGATTCAGGCCTTGCAGATTCGTGGTGCGCCCTTAATTGGCATTGGCGCGGCTTTATTGGTGGCGCACTTGGTAGAGCAGCAGCACTCACAAAAAAGCCTGTTGGAAAGTGTGGCCAGATTGCGGCAAGCCAGACCCACCGCCGTGAACCTAATGTATTGCATGGACCGCATGGCCGAAGCGCTAAAGGAGGAAAATTGGCGTGAGGCAGCCATCGCGTGCGCGGAAGGCTTGTTCGAGCAAGATCAGGCCCTGTGTAATGCTATGGCGAGCTTTGGTGCAGCCTTGGTGGAAAATGATGATCGCCTGCTAACCCACTGTAATGCAGGTAGCCTTGCCACGGTGGGAGTGGGAACGGCTATCGGAGTTATTACCGAAGCGTGCCGAATTCGTGAAGGGGTTTCTGTCTGGGTGGATGAGACCCGTCCACTGCTTCAGGGTGGTCGGTTAACGGCTTGGGAAATGGAGCAAGCAGGTGTTCCCTATCAGATTATCTGTGACAACATGGCGGCTTCTTTAATGCAGGCGGGCAAGGTGGATAAGATCTTTGTCGGCTCAGACCGTATCGCAGCCAATGGGGATTTTGCCAATAAAGTGGGCACCTATAATCTTGCGGTGCTTGCCCACTTTCACGATATACCCTTTTATGTGGTGGCACCCCATACAACGGTGGATGTGAATTGTGAAAGTGGTAAATTTATTCCAATTGAGCAAAGGGCAAAAACAGAAGTTACCGGGGTGAAGGGCAGTTTTGGTGAAGTATGCTGGAGCCCCCACAAGGCGGGCGCGTATAACCCGGCTTTTGATGTCACACCTGCGGGCCTAGTGTGTGGTTGGGTGTTAGATAGCGGCATTTATGACTTGGCCGATATTAAAAATGATGTTTTGCGGTCGCTATGATTTAACTCTCTCAGCAGCGAATGCAACCGTCGCATTCGCTGCTGATCGGAGTGCGTTATAGTATTAGCGCACTTTGCAGTTACCCCACTCGCAGGAAACCAGGGCGTAGCTTTTATCCGGGCAAATGGCTTCAAAAATTTCGGTTGGCCAGTTTGACTTGAGTGTATTTACTTTTGCTCTTGGGCAAACTGTTCTATTTATCAAGCGCTCAACTGTAATGCTGCTGCGGGAAAATCTTTTGCCGCTTTTCTTTGCAACTTGCGCTTGTTTGAGAAGAAGGTCATCTCCTTGGGTTTTTCTTGTTTGGTACAAGGCGGTGAGGGTTGGATGGAATTCAGAATTTTTATTTAAATCTCTGGAGCCCTCATTATATTCCCCAATAACCTTCGCGCAGGTTATTGGGTCTTTGGAGGTTGTTACGATTTTAGCCCTTGAATCGGCTGTTTTCTCCACTTCGAGTGCGAGGGCCATTGCGTAACGAGCGCTGGTTTCTTGCCTGTCCCCATTGAGCGTCAACAGATTATAAGAAAAACCATAGTCTGCCGCTTCGATAAACAGCCCGTTACGTTTCCACCAGTTCTTCTGCGCTGCCCAGGCTTTATCCTTAAGCAAAGGCTGTTGGCTGCTGCAATGTGTCATGATTTTTCGCATGGTGGCATCGTGGGATAAACCATAGATGATGGCATTTTCTTTTGGCGGCCAGCTTGGTGCGGATGCGCATCCAGTGAGGATTAATAATGAGATGATAAGAATGACTCTAGGCAAAATGTCCTCCTTGATAAACCCGCGGTGGCGGAAATAAATAGTAGTGAATATTAACTATAGCGCATCTTTTATCTGATCAGCCAAGGTCATTACATCAAAGGGTTTAGCTATGACCTTCTTTGCTCCCAGCGCTAAAAGTGCATCAACCTCTTGAGGCTGTACTTTTGCGGTCAGAAATAATGCAGGAGTACTCTCCAAACCAGATGTTTTTCTGAGGTTTTCCAATGTTGTCGGGCCATCCATGCCTGACATCATAACGTCTAATAATATAATGTCGGGTGAAAATTCCGCTGCTTTTTCTACTGCTTCCGAACCTGAGCTGCAAAATAATAGATCAAAACCCTCATCTTCAAGGGCACACTCTGCAATTTCAATAATATCCGCTTCATCCTCGACGTAGAGCAGTCGAATATTGTTGCTCATAAATGCCTCCTTTTGACTTATGGGCATCTCTAAATATTGTTTTTTTACCCGATAGCGACGCCAGCTCCGTACTCAACTCCTCATGTAAGCTTTGTACATTCGGCTTTGGCTTCCTGCTTCGTTCTCGGCCTCTGTTCCCGACTCGGCTCTACCGGTTCCTTCCATGGAACCGTACCCCCTTCATCCATGGCGTCAAGCAGGTTTCTTTGCGGTGCTTTCCTGCTCTCGAATAAAAATTCTAATTTTTAGAGATACCCTTATTTGGGTGAAAAAATGGGGATTTCAAAATAAAAGGCAGTTTCGTTCTTCGCTGTCCGGTAGAAGTTTATTTTGCCTTTATGTTTTTCGACAATGGCGCGGCTAATATTGAGCCCCAAACCTGTTCCTCCGCGCTCTCGTGTATCTGAGTCATCCGCTTGGGAGAAACGTTCAAAAATATAAGGGCGAAAGGTTTCTGATACGCCCTCTCCTTGATCAAACACTGTAAATCGCACCATGGTGTCTGAATGTGATACTTCTATTCTTACTTGAGACTCTGCTGGTGAAAATTTGATTGCATTTGATAGTAAATTAGCAAGAACTTGTAAAAGCCGACCTTCATCACCCAAAATCATTAAGTCTGGAGACTGGCATTGGATGCTCAGGGTGATATGGTATGTTTTTGCATAAGCTTCGCTAGCCTCTATCGCAGTTTTAGCGATAGCATCAGCATGTAAGATGACTTCCTTAAAGGAAAGCATGCCAGCATCAAGCTTTTCCATATCAAGAATGCCGTTAATTAACTGCCCAAGACGCAGGATGTTTTTTTCCGCAGTTGCGAGCATCCTTTTGCTCTTGTCAGAAAGATCATCTTGGCTTTTATTAATGATGATGCTTAGAGCACCTCTAATGGAGGTGAGAGGGGTGCGCAGTTCGTGGCTAATGGTAGATATAAACTCATTTTTCATTCTTTCCAGCTTTTTATATTCAGTAATGTCTCTGATGATGCCGGTAAAAACAGTTTGGTCGTCAATAGTGATTTCTGAAACTGAGAGCTCGATGGAAACTAGTGTTCCATCGGATTTTAAGCCTTCTACTTCTCGGCCAGCGTCGATGATTTTCTTTTTTCCGGTTTCGGAATATTTTTTGATATAAGAGTCGTGCTTTAGCTTAAAAGCTTCTGGCATAAGAAAACTTACATTTTTGCCAATAGCCTGCGTTTGGCTATACCCGAATATTCTTTCTGTAGCGCTGTTGAATGATTGAATGCGACCCTTGTTATCGACTGTGATTAGCCCATCTGCGATGTTTTCTACAGCCGCTTGCAGTCTTTTTTCGCTTGAAATTAAAGAGGCTGTTTTTTCTTTTAAATTATTTTCAGCATGATCTTTCTGTTTCCGTAATAAGATAAGGTAAAATATAAACGTTATAAAAAACAGCATCGAAATGCCTGCGGCATAAAGCGGATTTAGATTTGGTAAGAAAAAATATTTATAGTGGTTAACTGAAGTGACAACTTCCCATGTTTTGTTTGCTATTTGTATTTTCTGAGTATTCCTCATGGTAGCTCTAGTATTTTTTTTATAGGAGGGCGTTACTAGTTTTGGATGGTTTTTAGAGCTGATAAAAACGCGGTTTTCGCGGTTACTTGTTTCAAAAAGGGTGATATTGATATTTTTAAATGTTGAGGCGTTGCTGTATATGCTTGGCGATATGTTGCTAAGTAGTCGGTTGACTTCGATCACGCCAACAATGAATCCGCTAATGCTCTGCCTTGGTGAACTGGGCTTTTCTTTTTTAGATATAGGAGTAAATATCAGCGTGGCCGGCCTGGAATGGTCTCCTTGAATTAAGGTAACGGGGCTGCTTGCGGAGGTTGATTTGCTTTTTAAGGCTTCGTTAATTGCCGCGAGGCGGGAGCTTTCAGACCCTAAATCATAACCCAGCGCAACCTCATTACCCTGATAGGGTTCAAGGTAAAAGGTCGGGTAATAAACATCTCTATCTGCAGCGGGAATTCGTTCCCCTGTAGCGTTTTTTTCAAAAAATTGAAAATCAGAAAATCCATCAAGCTTAGCAAAAGATTCGTAGCGGGCCTGTTCTGCGGATGAAACAATGGGGATCCACGCTATGGCTTTAAAAACAGTGGATCTTTTATAGAGCGGTGTTGCCAAAGCATAAAATTCATAGCGATCCACAAACTCGGCGGTTTTAAAAAGCGTGGAGAGAGAGCTCAGGGTATATAGCTGGGTATTTACTTCTTTCTCTAGGTCTTTAGATATATTAAAAGCGATATTGTTGAATTTCTGCCTGAGTTCTTGTTCTTCGCGGTGTTTTACGTTGATAAATACGACAGCAGAAACCAGCAGGCCAATAATGACGGCTGTTGAAACGGGGATATTAAGTGCGTAACGGCGCATGCTTTTTATTCGCTCTTAGGTCGTAAGTATCGCTTCAATAGTTTTTGTTTTTTCAATAGCTGCGCTTTAGTAAGTTTGCTTAGCTTGTGCAAATCGGCGCTCGAAGTGATGTGGCTCACCCTTACTTTTACAATTCTAGGCCTAAATGGGTGATTCGCAAACGCTTTGGTCGGGCTTCTCTAAAAAACAGGGGCTGGTTTTGAGTAAGTAGGGGCGGGTAACGGGTAGGGTGGGAGGCTGGTGTGGAAAAGCAGCATAAGCAGAGTATTCAACATATGCTGCGGTTTCTAGGTTTAATCAGAGCTTGTTTAGGTTTATTACTGTGAGTTTTCTCGCGCGATTGCGCGATGGCCTATATCTCTTCGATAGTAGATATTATCCCACTGGATTCTATCAGCCAAAGCATAGGCATTTGCCTGGGCTTCGGTGACAGAGTTGCCAAGTGCGGTTGCACACAGTACGCGGCCGCCTTGTGTACAAATATTGCCATTGGCATCAAGACGGGTGCCTGCATGGAATACTTTGGCATTGTTTTCAGTGGTTTCATCTTCCGGTTTGGGAAGGCCGCTAATAATATCGCCTTTGTTATAACTGCCTGGATAGCCACCCGCAGCGAGAACAATGCCCACGGCTGCTCGTTGGTCCCAGTCTGCCTGGGCTTGATCCAGCTTTTTGTCTAGGGCTGCGTCGCAGAGGGACACCAGACTGCTCTGTAAGCGCATCATGATGGGTTGGGTTTCCGGGTCGCCAAAACGGCAGTTGTACTCAAGTACCAGAGGTGTGCCGTTTTGGTCGATCATGATCCCTGCGTACAGGAAGCCCGTATAGGGGTGGCCTTCTTTCTCCATGCCTTTGACGGTGGGAATGATGACTTCATCCATGATGCGTTGATGAATTTCATTAGTGACCACAGGGGCGGGTGAGTATGCGCCCATGCCGCCGGTATTCGGGCCTTTGTCGCCTTCGTCACGTGCTTTATGGTCCTGAGATGTGGCAAGAGTCAGAATGTTTTTGCCGTCCACCATGCAGATAAAGCTGGCTTCTTCGCCAATAAGAAAATCTTCGATAACGACACGGTGCCCTGCATCACCAAAGGCATTGCCGGCTAGCATGTCTTCGACGGCCGCGATGGCTTGCTCTTCGGTTTCTGCCAGAATAACCCCTTTGCCTGCGGCTAGGCCATCTGCTTTTACTACTATGGGAGCGCCACGCTCTTTGATATAGGCGATGGCTTGCTTTAGGTCGGTGAAGTTTTGATAGGCGGCGGTGGGGATGTTGTGCCGAGCTAAAAAGTCTTTGGTGAAGGCTTTGGAGCCTTCCAGTTGCGCGGCACCCTGGCTTGGCCCAAAGCAGCGCAGTTGGTTTTCCTGGAAGCGGTCCACAATACCTGCCACCAGCGGGGCCTCGGGGCCAATAAGGGTCAGATGGATGTGATTCTGCTTAGCGAAATCCACCAGTGCATCAATGTCATCTGCTTGAATGGCAAGGTTTTCCAGCTTGGGTTCCAAAGCTGTGCCACCGTTACCGGGCGCGACAAAAACCGTTTCTACGTTTGCATCCTGGGCAATTTTCCAGGCCAGAGCGTGTTCGCGACCACCGCCGCCTACAACCAATATTTTCATAGTGCTTCCTCTAATCGTTTAGGGGCTAGTGACGGAAGTGGCGCATACCGGTGAAGACCATGGCGATGTCTGCTTCATCCGCAGCGGCGATAACTTCTTCATCACGAATTGAGCCACCGGGTTGAATGATGGCGCGAATGCCTGCTTCCGCCGCCGCATCAATACCGTCACGGAAGGGGAAGAATGCATCGGAAGCCATTACCGAGCCGGGCACCTGGAGGTTTTCATCGCTGGCTTTAATGCCTGCAATTTTGGCGCTGTATACGCGGCTCATCTGTCCGGCGCCGATGCCGATGGTTTGTTTGTCACGCGCATAAATAATGGCATTAGATTTGACGTATTTGGCGACCTTCCATGCGAAGAGCAGGTCTTCCAGTTCTTTTTCAGTTGGCGCGCGCTTACTCGCTTGCTTTAACTCGCTCTGGGATATGCTGCCGAGATCGAAATCTTGTACCAGTAGGCCGCCATTGACACGTTTATAATCGTAATCTGTGCTGCTGCCTTCCCACTCGCCGCAGCGTAGCACGCGGATATTGGCTTTTTGGCTAAGGGTTTCTTGCGCCTCTTCATCTATGGAGGGGGCTATGATAACTTCCACAAACTGCTTGTCGATAATGCTTTTCGCGGTGGCCTGAGTCAGGGGGCGATTAAACGCAATGATACCGCCAAATGCAGAAGTGGGGTCTGTTTGGAATGCTCGCTCGTAGGCGCTCAGGATATCTGTTCCCGTTGCTACGCCGCAGGGGTTTGCGTGTTTGACGATGACGCAGCTGGGTTCTTGAAAGGATTTAACGCATTCCAACGCTGCATCGGTATCGGCGACATTGTTATAGGAGAGTTCTTTGCCCTGGATTTGCTCTGCTGAGGCAACACTGCCCTGCGGTGCGTCTGATGCGCGATAAAAGGCTGCTTTCTGGTGTGGGTTTTCGCCGTAGCGCATCTCTTGTACTTTGCTGAACTGGCGGTTAAAGGTGGTGGGAAATTCGCCTTTTTCCCAGCTATCAGGGCTGGCATCGCTGGGCTGTAATCGCCCCAGGTAATCGGCTATGGCTCCGTCATATTGTGCTGTGTGTTCAAAGGCCTTGCGAGCAAAGCGGAAGCGGCTTTGATCGCTGATGCAGCTATCGTTATTATCCAGTTCATTCAGGAAAACATCGTAATCTTGAGTGTTAACAAGGATGGTGACAAAAGCGTGATTTTTGGCTGCGGCGCGCACCATGGTTGGGCCACCAATGTCGATATTCTCTATGGCAGTAGCCAAGTCACAGTCTGGTTTGGATACGGTCGCCTGGAAGGGGTAGAGGTTAACAACCACCAGGTCGATGGGTTTGATGTTTTGGCTATCCATTGCGGCTTCATCGATACCGCGACGGGCGAGTATGCCGCCGTGCACTTTGGGATGCAGGGTTTTAACCCGGCCGTCCATCATTTCCGGAAACTGGGTATAGTCCGATACTTCGGTGGCGGGGATGTTATTTTCGCTGAGAAGGCGAAAGGTGCCACCGGTTGAGAGTATTTCGATGCCTCTTTCCTGTAGTGCCTGGGCAAAAGGGATAAGAGCTGTCTTGTCGGAAACGCTGATTAGGGCGCGTTGAATTTTATTCGCCATAGTTTTAAAGAATATTTTAAGAGGGGTGAAAGGGCTTTGAGCTGAGTTCAGGTTTTTCGTATGCAGGCTGGAAAAATCGCGAGCAAATGCTACAAACTAAAATGGGCAGGGGAAGATCCTGCCCATTTTGGTGATATTTTAATCTATCCAGAGGGGGTTTGCAGTAGTTTTAAGGCGCTGCTCTATAGCAAGCCGTAGATTTTGAGCTTTTTTCTGAGTGTGCCACGGTTGAGGCCCATCACTTCTGCTGCTTTAGTTTGGTTTCCTCGGGTATATTTCAGTACTGACTCTAGCAGTGGGGCTTCCACTTCGCTCATTACGAGGCGGTATACATCGGTAACGTCTGAGCCATCAAGCAGGTTGAAATAGCTGTCCATCGCCTGGGAGACATTATCTCTTAGAGTGAGGCTGCCTCCCTCGGAGTCGCTTGCTTCGAAACTGGAGCGCTCGTTTAGCTTGTTTGGATTTTGGGTGGTGTCGTTCATGCCGCGTTTATCTCCTGCTGGATAAGCCGTTCATAGTAGTGTTGAACGCTGCTTATTTGTTCTTTAACCGAATTAAGTCCATTAAACTGCTGCCGGAAGGCCAGGCCCTGCGGCAGCATGCTTGTGTACCATGCGATATGTTTTCTCGCAATCTTGATGCCGCAGTTTTCGCCGTAAAAATGGTGTATTTGTTGTAGGTGCTCGAGAACGGCTCGTTGTTGCTCAGTGAGTGCGGGCGGTGGAGATAACATCCCTTTTTCAAGGTAATCATTAATTTCTTGGAATATCCACGGCCGTCCTTGGGCGCCACGGCCTATCATGATACACCTTGCTCCGCTTTGGTCTAGCACTTTTTTGGCTTTTTCTGGGCTGGAAATATCTCCGTTAGCGATGACTGGAATGCTAACGGCCTTGCTAACTTGCTGGATGGTAGCATACTCTGCTTCACCATTAAAACGGCACGCGCGGGTGCGTCCATGCACCGCGAGGGCTTGAATGCCGCAGCCTTCGGCAATTCGGGCAATTTGTGTTGCGTTGCGCTGTTCTGGGCTCCAGCCAGTACGAATTTTAAGCGTCACCGGGACGGGCACGGCTTTTACCACTGCCTGAAGAATTTCTTCCACCAGCTTTTCATCTTTCATCAGTGCAGAGCCAGCGAGTTTTTTGCATACCTTTTTGGCTGGGCAGCCCATATTGATATCGATAATTTCAGCACCCAGATCAACATTGTATTGCGCTGCCTCGGCAAGCTGTTTCGGGTCTGTGCCAACAATTTGTATGGACTTTGGTGAGCGCTCTCCTTCATGTTGAATGCGCAGCCGAGATTTGCGGGTGTGTCTCAAGCTGGCGTCACTGGATACCATCTCGCTTACGGCCAGGCCTGCCCCGAATTCGCGGCACAGGTTGCGAAAAGGCAGGTCTGTGACACCAGCCATAGGAGCAAGCACGACCTGCCCTTGAATTTCATAGGGGCCAATAGAGAAAGTGGTTTTGGATTTATCGGGTGTTATGGGCAAGGTATTCTCAGAAAGGGCTGTATGAAAATATGTTTCTGGAGTGGCGGGGCCGCTGCCTGTTCTGGCAGGGTATTTACATTAAGGGCGCATAATACCTGAATTCTAGAAATGAATGAAGAATGATCAGTTTGATTGGTCTAAGGTTGCGTTGCGTGCTATTTCCTTTCATGAAAACTGATGTGATAGTTAATAGCTTCATCTCCCGGATCGAAGATAGAGAGAGAAAGGTGCAAGGGCGTATTGGCGGGTAGGGTTTTTAGTTTAAGAAGTGCGCCCGAGAGGTATTCGGATGGTTTAAACCTTCGTCCAGCTACGGGAAAACCGTTAATATCAGAGAACGTCAGCTCTAGCAGGGGGAGTTTTTGCGAAAAAGGGGCGTGATTTGTTATGACGATGTCCACAAGTAGGGCGTCAGGGATATCAGGGTGGGTTCTCACCACCAGGTTTCCCCCTTTGATTTTGGCAATATCCGACTGCTGGGGCAGGGTGCAATTCAGGGTGGAGCAGGCTCTTTTATACCACGGGCGAAGCTGAGGGTCTTTGCTGAGCGAATCAAAGTTATAGGTCAGGTATTGCGTTACAAGCACTAGGCTTGCCAGCAAAACCAGTAAGGCTTCTCCAATAAATCGAAACGCTTTCTTTTTTCCGTGACTGTTGAGATCCAGCTCAACGGGTTCCAGTTCGATGGTGGCGATGACCTCTTTGGCATCCAGACTTATGGCGGGCTTGTCAGACTTGTTTGCAAATTCTTTAAGCTCTTCGCCAACGCCAAAGGGGTCGGAAGGAGGTTTATCCGTTGAGGGAGTGTTCTGTTTATTCTCTTTGCTGGGAGCCGGTTCAGTTTCTTCTTGGTTGGGATTATCAGTCTGGTCTGATTCATCGTTCTCTAGTATCTTTTTGGCCCACTCCTCATTTTCTGGGCCGTTTGTATTTTCGCTGTCAGCCTCGGCGCCGTGTGTTTCGTTGAAGTCACCAAATTGGTCGTGAGTGGCTTTGGAGGTCCATTGATCGATGTTTTGAAATGTATCGCTCAGTTCGTCTTTTCGCTCTTTCTCGTCTTCTTCAGTATTGAGCGTGGGTAGAGTAGGCTCTGATGGAGCTGTTTCAGTGTGCTTTTCCGTTAAGTTCGGATAAGCAGCGATGGCCTGCTTGGTGGCGGCTTCTATCTCAGGTTCATCTTCGAGTTCTTTTAGCAGCTCAAGGGCCCAGGATTCGTCTACATTATCATCTGGACCAAGCTCTGCTGTTTCGTAAAGGTTGCTGGTGGCAGTGATAGTCGGAGGGCTCTCCGCTTCCTCGTCAACGAAGTAGTCGTCGGCCTGGAATACATTCAGGCAGTTGCCACAACGCACCGTCCCACTTGCGACCTCAAGTTGTTCATGGTTGACCTGAAATGTACTGCCACAGCTAGGGCATTGAGTTTGGCGCGCTCTGCTCATGTAGTATTTTGGTCAATGGGTGTAGAGTGAAATTTCGTTTGGTATCCGATGGTGCTGCCTCAAGGGCTACGAACGAGCGCCCCTTTTGTTGCGTGTTATAAGAAAAAATAGCCCACTGTTGGCGGATTGGAAAGCTCTCATCGTTAATTAATTGTTTATGGCATTATTTAAAACGCTGACCATCCAGGCGAATCCATTCTTCACACTGCGTGCTGGGTTGGAAGCTTATTTGTGTTTCGTAGGCTTGCTTCACGGCATTTTGCTGGGCATGGAGGATGCCGGAAAGAACTAGGTGTCCTTGTAAAGAGAGCAACCGCGTCAGTGTGGGTGCCAGCTGCTGCAGTGGGCCAGCGAGGATGTTAGCAGTGATAATATCTGCTTTGCCGATAAAGTCCCGGGTGAAAACTTCGGGACTTGCGATGTGGATTTTATCCGCAACGGCATTTTTTTCTGCGTTGTCCTTGCAGGCGATGAGTGCTTGCGGGTCATTGTCTACGGCCCATACTTTTTCACAGCCGAGTAAACAGGCGGCAATGGCCAGTATTCCTGAGCCACATCCATAATCAATTAATACTTTCCCTTCGAGGCCGGCTGCGTCGAGCCATTTCAGGCACAAGGCAGTCGTGGGGTGGGTACCGGTGCCGAAGGCTAAGCCTGGGTCGAGCAGTACATTCACGGCTTCTGGCTCGGGGGGTTCGCGCCAGCTTGGGCAGATCCACAGTCGCTTGCCCATGGGCATGGGTTGAAAGCGCTCTATCCACGCTTGTTCCCAGTTCTGGTCTTCAAGGATTTCTACGCGAGAAGGGGGGAGTCCATCTTTAAATTGAGGTTTTAGCAGCTCGCGTACCAGATCCATGTCGGCACTGGTTTCGAACAGCCCAATCACGCGTGTATTTTGCCACAGGGGTCTGGTTCCTAGTGGGGGCTCGTAAAGTGGTTGGTCGGCGTTGTCTTCGAGCGTGACAGCGACGGCTCCCAGTTCTGGCAGTGCATCTTCGAGTTGAGTGATTTGTTCAGTGCTTGCTTCAAATATGATTTGTAACCAGGGCAAATTCTTTATCCTGTAATGAGCTTAGTGTGATTTATGTGTATCGAAGATGGCTAGCAGGGCGGCTTGATAGCCAAAAGCGCCTAGCCCGGATATCACCGCAATGGCTTTGTCAGAAAAATAGGAGTGATGGCGAAACGGCTCGCGGGCATACACATTAGAAAGGTGGACTTCGTAAAAAGGAATATCCACAGCGAGCAATGCATCGCGCAGAGCAACGCTGGTATGCGTAAACGCTGCAGGGTTGATAACGATGTAGTCGATCCCCTCATGCCGTGCATCGTGAATTCGCTCAATAAGTTCGTACTCTGCATTACTCTGCAAGGATTGCAGGTGGTGGCCTTTATCCTGGGCGAGTTGGTTAAGCTGGCTATTAATATCATTGAGGGTGTCTGTGCCATAGACCCCAGGCTCACGGCTGCCTAATAAATTGAGGTTGGGGCCATGAAGTACAAGAATGGAAGCCATGTTTGGTCTCTATTATTTAGCGATTTGCGATCACTATAGCCACTTGATGACACGCTGTCATATCTCTCTTGGGGGGAAAGGTTTAAACCTAGAAACCGCAACTGGAGTACGAAACCCTGCACAAGCTCTTGCCGCACCAAGAAAATTTTAAAAAGTTCTCATCACCAATAAGGTGAACACGAATTTTGAAAATCTCCTTTGCACGGCAATATCTTGCACATCTTTTTCGCATCCAGCTGAGGTTTCTAGGTTAAAGCTGAACTTTTTCTAACAGGTGCGCCTCAAACTCTTCTGCATGCATCTCCCCCTGGACGCGCGCTTCTTTTTGCTCCTCACCTGCGGGTGACCAGAATAAGATGCTTGGCAGGCCGAAAAGTCCATAGTGATCCAGCATGGCTTGCCCTTCGTCGGTGAGATCGGATATATCCGCTTGCAGCAGTAGTGTATTGGCGAGTACTGCTTGTACTTCTGGGGCACTGAATGTTTGCCGCTCCATTATTTTGCAGGAAATACACCAGTCAGCATAAAAATCGAGCATAACACTGCGGCCCTGAAGTTTCGCGCTGGCAAGAGCGGCATTAAGCTCATCGAGGTTTTTAATGGGTTGAAATAGCGTACTGTGGCTTTCAGCTGGAGAGTTTGTTGATACTTGCCGAGCTTGAAGTGGCTTCAATGGGTCGGACTGCCCGCTTACCGCTCCGATGAGAAGTAAGGTGCCATAAATAAGCATAATAAGCCCCAAGCCTTTCCATAGCTTTTGCCAGCCGGTTTCAACCCTATCTAAGGCTTTTAAATAAACAGCGGACACGATCAGCAGGGCGGCCCAAAGCGCCAGGGTAAGTGGGCCGGGAAGCACGCGCTCCAGCATCCAAATAGCAACGGCAAGCAACAATACGCCAAATACGGCTTTAACCGCATCCATCCAGCCGCCCGCTTTGGGAATCAAGCTGCCGCCGCCAGCGCCGATGACCAGTAGCGGCGTGCCCATGCCCATGGCGAGGCTGAACAGTGCGCCACCCCCAAGAAAAGCGTCTCCGGTGGCGCTGATATAGGTTAAAACGCCAATAAGCGGTGCGGAAACGCAGGGTGAAACCACTAGGGCAGACAGCGCTCCCATGATGGCGACACCGATCAAATTGCCACCGGCTTGTTTTTGGTTCAGTCGGTCGAGTCTATCTCGTAAAAAGCTCGGTAGCTGAATTTCATAAAAGCCAAACATGGAAAGGGATAAGAGCACGAAGACCAAGGCAAAGGTACCCAGTACGGCTGGTTGCTGTAAATACATCTGTAGGTTGGCCTTGGCACCAAAATAGCCAATCAAAACCCCCGCAGCGGCGTAGGTCAGCGCCATGGCTAATACGTAGGTAGAAGAAAGGATAAAACCCTTGCGGGCGCTTAAGGTTTCATTCTGGCCCGCAATGATGCTTGAGAGTATCGGCACCATGGGCAGCACGCAGGGTGTAAACGCTAACCCAAGGCCAAGCAGGTATAGAGTAAGCAAGCTGAAAAATAAGTTGCCCTCCATAAGTTGTGTCGCGAGGCCGTTTTTTGTATCGGATGAGGAGGGGCTTGCGGGCGCGCCTGCGCTTGGAATGGGTGTTTGTGTTGTGTCGCCAGCCTGCGCAAGGGGGAAGCGTCTAATCTGTGGCGGGTAACACAAGCCCGCGTCCGCGCAGCCTTGGTAGCCCACTACCAGCTCAAGCTTACCTGTGCTTTGTCCAAGCAGCGAAAAGGTGACTTCGATATCCTTGTTGTAAACCTCCACCAGGCCAAAGGCGGGGTCATCTTTCATCTTTCCTTTATAAGGGTAGGTAATTTCAGAGAGCGAAACTCCCGTGTTGCTTGGCTCAATGGAAAAACTAAATCGCTCACGGTAAAGATAATATCCTTTTGCGACGATCCAGCTCACTGTAACTTGTTCTTGGTTGCGAGAGACATTGAGAATGAAGGCTTCATCAACATCCAGATATTCAGGCTCATTGGAAAAAACACTGTTCTGGGTGATGAGGCCCGCGCCGCCGGCGAAAGAAAGCAAAGGAGCGAATAGCAGGGTAAAAAGAAGCAGCCGTAGAGCTTTAAGGTGGGGGCAATGAGGCATGATATTGACGGTTTCCTGAGTGGCCTGAGTCCGACTTGCTTGGGTAGGTAGGGTTAGAGTAGAAGCGATAATGGAAGTTCCCTGTGAGGGGTGCCTAAAAGGAGAGTATAGAGCACGCGATTGGTGCAGTCCGCAAGCAGGCGCACAATTAGGGTGTATCATTAGCTAGCGTGTAAAAGGTGGATGAAATTCCACTGTGTGGTACTATCCTTTTGCAGCTGAGCAAGCGGTGCATGCCGCATAATAATTCCTGCTACTAAAAAGTATTGTATGGCACTTCCTGCATTCAGAACATCCCAAATAATTCCAAGTGTGTAAGCTATGACCGAGTTAAGTGAAGCGTTAAAAGATCAGGTGGCCGGTGTTCGCGGGCCCTCCTCCAATGAGAAGAAAAGCACCGCTCGCGGTATGCTGCTGATAGCAGTGTTGCTGCTTCTTGGCCTGGTAATGAGTGGTGTTGCGATATATGTGAGCATTGAGCCCCGCATGTTTCCTGTGCCCAAAGATAAAAATGTGGTGGGCTACGCGACAACACAAACTGTTGTTGAGATGACAAATGTACTACTGCACAAGCGTGGCGGCTTTATGTCGAATGACATTCTGCCGCCGTTTTCCCTCCTGGATAATATGCCAGCATGGGAAAAGGGTGTGTTGGTTCAAATCAGGGATATGAGTCGTGCGCTGAGAAAGGATATTGCTCGCTCTCAGTCTCAATCCACTGAAGATGTCGATCTTTCTAAAGCCGAGCCTTATTACCACCTGGGTATGAGCCATTATATGTTTCCTGCTTCGGAAGATGAATACCGCCTCGCGATGGATTCCATCAAGAAGTATCAGAAACGTCTGCTGGATACCGACAAGCCAAGCGCGCAATTTTATGCGCGTGCTGATAACTTGCGTAACTGGCTGCAGGATGTGGAAACCCGTTTAGGAAGTACATCTCAGCGTTTAAGTGCAAGCGTATATGCCACCAGAGAAAATCTTGATCGTGGGGCTAAGGGCGAAGAGGCATTGACCCAGTCTACTCCCGGCGCGTCTACTTTTAAGGTCAAAACGCCTTGGTATGAAATTGATGATGTGTTTTTTGAGGCACGAGGAACTGCTTGGGCGCTTGCTCAGCTGCTGAAGGCAATAAAAGTGGATTTCCATGACATACTGGAAAAGAAGAATGCGGTTGCCAGTGTTGATCAGATCATTCGTGAGCTGGAGGCGACTCAGGATATGGTGATGAGCCCAGTTATTTTGAATGGCGGCGGCTTTGGTTTATTTGCTAATCATTCCTTGGTTATGGCGAACTATATTTCCAGAGCGAATGCAGCGATTATCGACTTGAGAGCATTAATGCAGCAAGGTTAAGCACATTGTTCTTGAGGCTTTTAGATACATAAAAGGCCTCCACAAAAAAAGCCGACATATGAAGTCGGCTTTTTTTGTGGGATTAGTTGCTTAGGTTCTTACTTTTTATTTTCTTCGTCCAAGCAGCGCTGAATGCTATCAAGGATTTCCTGCTTGGCTTCTTCTGCGCCCACCCAGCCGTCAATTTTTACCCACTTGCCTGCTTCTAGGTCTTTGTAGTGCTCAAAGAAGTGAGAGATTTGATTGATGAGCGTGCTGGGAAGATCATTATAAGTGGCAATGTTATCGTAAAGCGGCGTGAGCTTAGATACGGGGACGGCGATGATTTTCGCATCGACACCGGACTCATCGGTCATTTTCAGCATTCCCACAGGGCGGCAGCGAACAACTGAGCCACAGTTGAGGGGAATCGGAGTGACCACAAGAACGTCTACGGGGTCGCCATCTTCGGAAAGTGTTTCGGGAACGTAGCCGTAGTTGCAAGGGTAGTGCATGGCAGTGCCCATGAAACGATCGACAAAAATAGCGCCGGAATCCTTATCAACTTCGTACTTTATTGGGTCGCTGTGGGATGGGATCTCAATGATTACATTAATATCGTTAGGGACATCTTTGCCAGGCGGCACGCTATTCAAACTCACCAGAATTTCCTCTTGCTGCGTTGGATGGTCAATTGGGGGCGGCATTATAGCGCTTTTTGGTGGCTTTTGGCAGGGGGCATTTATGGCTCGGATCCTGCGTAGTTATAAGAATAAGACGAATCGCTATGTGGTGAGATCGCTCGATAATAAGATGAAACGATAAGTAATGATGGAATGCAGTGATATGAATAAAGTACAGCACCTGGATTCGCAATACCTGATTCATGCAGAACAAGGTACCGAAGCAGGCGTAAAAGCGGTGAATGAAGACTGTATTGGATTGCGTTTGCCAGAAGACTCAGCTTTGACCTTTAAGGGGATTGCGTCGGTGATTGCCGATGGCGTTAGCGCCGCAGAAAAAGGCAAGGAAGCGGCTGAGTGTGCGGTGAAAGGTTTTTTAAGTGATTATTACAGTTGCCCTGATTCCTGGAGCGTAAAAACAGCGGGTCAAAAGGTACTGACCTCGTTAAACCGCTGGTTATATGGTCAGGGGCAGCATTTCGCCAATATTCAAAAAGGTTATGTGTGCACCTTTTCTTCACTCATCATTAAATCCCGTAGTGCTTTTATATTTCACGTGGGCGACTCGCGCATAGTGCGCTTGCGTGGCAATACCCTAGAGCCCCTGACCACGGATCATTCTGTGCAGGTGAATGCCACTACTTGCTATCTGTCTCGTGCCCTGGGCATGGACTTGAATGTAGATATTGATTATCGCCACCTGGATGTAGAAGAGGGGGATGTTTTTTTTCTCAGCACCGATGGCATTCACGATTTTGTTTCAAGTCGCGAAGTGGCAGAAGCCTTGCGTCGATATCGCTCAGGTGAACGAGGTGTATGTGATGAGCTAATTCACTTGGCTCTCGCCAACAACAGTAAGGACAATCTGAGCTGCCAGATATTGCATGTGGAGCGCCTCCCCGAAAGTGGTGATGTGCAAGCCTACAAAAAGCTCACCGAACTACCCTTCCCCCCTCCATTGGAAGTCGGACAAAAGCTGGATGGCTACTTGGTGGAAAAACAAATTCACGCCAGTAACCGCAGTCAGCTCTACCTGGTAAAAGACCTGGAGGATAAAAATCAGCAGCGCCTGGTAATGAAAACGCCTTCGGTAAATTATGTCGATGACCTTGCCTATATTGAGCGATTTGTTCTGGAGTCCTGGGTTGCCCAGCGCATTGATAACCCACATGTTCTTAAGCCGGCTAATGTCAATCGGCCGCGTCACTTTCTGTATGGGGTGCTGGATTATATAGAAGGCCCAACACTGGAAAAGTGGATAGAAGAAAATAAAAATGCCGATATTCCAGTGGTGGTGGACATTGCCGAACAGATAATGCGAGGCTTGCGCGCTTTTCATCGTCGCGACACCCTGCATCAGGATTTAAAGCCCGGCAATATCATTCTTGAAGGTGGCGAAAAGGCGATTGTTGTGGATTTTGGCTCCTGCTTCGCTGCAGGAATAGATGAAATCGCCGCCCCCATACAGAGAGATAAAATTCTGGGTACCGCGAGCTATTCCGCTCCCGAGCATCATACGCTGCAGCGGCCTGATGCGCGTTCAGATTTGTTCTCCCTCGGCGTAATTGTTTATGAAATGCTAACGGGCTGCAGGCCCTATGGTGAAAAATATGATGATTGCACTCAGCTGCGTGACTTTCACAAGCTCAATTATTTGCCCGCCTACTACTTTAATCCACTCGTGCCGGTATGGATGGATGCGGCGCTACAGAAAGCAGTCAATCTCAACCCAGCAATGCGTTACAACGATGTGTCAGAATTCATTTATGATTTAAAGACGCCCAATGCTACCTTTGTTGCCCTGAGTACTGCTCCACTTCTGGAGCGTAACCCATTGTTATTTTGGAAGTTAACTTCACTTTCTCTGGCCGCGCTACTGGTTTTAACATGGATATACATTATGAGCGGCGGCTCATAGATTAAAAAGTCTACACTTAAAGGAGCCGCCTTTTGGGCGGATGCTCGGCCAGATGTCAGCACCTTGAGTCGGGTCGTTTTTCTTTTTAGTGAGGCTGTGCGGGTGCTCCCAAAAACACATTTCGGTTTTTATTTTCTTTTTCTTTTATTGCTCTTTTTATCCTTGCTCTTTGCGGGAAACAGCGTAAGAGCGGGCGAAATATCTGTGGTGGGCTTATTCAAAAATCAGGCGGTGGTACGTTTTGGCTCTCAATTGCAGACCCTGAGAATAGGCGAAACCAATGCCAGTGGCCTGCGCTTGGTCTCGGTCAACAGCGCAGAGGCTGCCATTGAGCACCAAGGTCAGATTCGAAGCTACCCAATGGGTCGTGATTATAGCGGCGGTTACAAGGCGCGCACCCAAGCTCAGGCCAGTATATCCTTAAGTGATCGCGGACAATATCTTACTGCGGGCAGTATTAATGGCCGCTCCGTCGACTTCCTCTTAGACACCGGCGCAAATACCATGGCCTTAAGCTCTTATCACGCTAAAAGCCTAGGCATTGATTACAAATGGGTCGGCCAGCCTAGCATGGTCGTGACTGCGCAAGGTAAAGCGAAAGCCTGGCAAGTGACTCTGGATAAAGTAAAAGTGGGGGATATAGAGCAACATCGGGTGCCCGCTGTTGTAATAGAAGGGGGCTTTCCAGTGCATGTGTTGCTGGGCATGAGCTTTCTTTCACGCGTTAAAATGAGCGAAAACCAAGGTGTTATCACCCTATTGCAGAAATTTTAGTGACTCTGTTTGGGTTTCACCAAACTCAAAGTTGATCTGCTCTCTAGAGCTTCCTGTCTACCCTCGAAGGACATCATCATTGTTATGGTGTAGAATTCAGCTCCTTTTATTTTACGTTCCTTGCGTAGGAGTTTTAAGTGTCCATTCGTTTTATCGCAACGGCCAAACTGCCCACTCAGTGGGGTGAATTTAGCATCCACGGTTTTGAAGAAGCAGTAAATGGAAAAGAGCATGTTGCTTTGGCGATGGGTGATGTTGCTGATGGTAAGCCCGTATTGATCCGGGTGCACTCAGAATGCCTAACCGGTGATGCCCTGTTTAGTCAGCGTTGTGATTGCGGCCCACAGCTTGAAGCAGCCCTTGCTGCTATTTCCAAAGAGGGCCGAGGCGTGGTGCTTTATTTGCGCCAGGAAGGCAGAGGTATAGGGCTAATGAACAAAATTCGCGCTTATGCCCTGCAGGATAAAGGCGCGGATACGGTTGAGGCCAACGAACAACTGGGTTTTGGCGCCGACCTTCGTGAGTACGCCATTTGTGAAACCATGCTCGAGCACCTGGGTATCAAAAAAGTACGCCTACTGACGAACAACCCACGCAAAGTAAAAGCCCTGGAAGCGCACGGAATTGAAGTGGTAGAGCGCATTGCTCTACAGACGGGTCGTAACCCTCACAATGAGGGTTATTTGCAGACCAAACAAGGCAAGCTTGGCCATTTGCTTGATGGGGATAAACCAAGTTAGTTCCCGTTTTTTAGTGTTCTCACTGTTTAATGTTGCTGTTTAAGGGCTGTTTTTCTTCGCGGAATGTAACGTTTCCCAGTTAAAACTGACTGACCACTTTTAGTCGGCGTTTATTGCATCGAGCAAACTTCCCCGTTGCTCAAATAGGAAAAAGTGTCTGCCTCCCCTCTACAATAACTGTCATAGCTGAAAGTGAAGTTTTCATCGCGGTTAACGCCAGCTATCAGTCTGCGGCGGCTGTCTTTAGGGCTGTTCTTGTAGCATGTGCGCCAGCAGCCTACTAAGAAAAGTTTAGAGACTCGTTATCCATCATGCCCTATATGTTGAGTTTGTTATATCTACAAAATATTTCTCACGCAGGGGTGCGTGGAATCTATGACTGGATTTCTAAAGTAGGGCGCTAGATTAAGGACATCCGATAAGAATAATATAATCGTGTGCCCCCCCCTCTAAGTTAAAGCCAAAGAGCACTAAAAGTGTATAGGAACAAAGCATTGGAAAGTTAAAAAGCGCTTTGCTCTGATGTCTTGTGTAACGCCGTCCAGGTAAGGTTACAAAATAAAATTCCCTGTCTTTTACCTTAGTGATGCGAAGGCTCCATTCGGGTTCTACACTAATTTTGTGAGGTTATGAGCTCTCTGTGTTTTGGCGGGAAGCGGTGCATAACTTCCATTGCCACCACTGAAACCTTCTCTGTATCTCTGCAATTCGAAACAAGGAATTTATAGATGAAAAAAGCATTACTCCCTTTGGCTGTGACGGCTGCGGTTACACTTAGCGCTGGCTGTAGTGACAGCAAGCATAATAGCGCCCCCCCTTCTGATGTCACCAAATCTACGCTTTCAGGCACTGCTGCAAAAGGCATTATTCAATCCGGTATTGTTACCGCAGTTGAGCTGGATGCAAGCGGCAGTGATGTGGCGACAGTTGGCACGACAAAAACGGATGAAAGCGGGCATTACGAATTAAAGCTGGGAGATAACTATACCGGTGGCGTAGTGCGTCTGCGTATTAGCGCCGATAGTAACACCACCATGAAGTGTGACGCATTTGATGGCTGTGGAGGGAGCGAATTCGGTGATAGCGTCAGCCTGGATTCAAACTTTTCTCTTGATGCAGTGGTTAAGCCGGAAGCTGATACGGTTAAAGTACAAATTACACCACTAACCCATATGGCAGCGGCAAGAGCCTTGTCCTCAGGAACGGTCAGTGCTGATACGATTGCGAGCGCAGTGAGCGAAGTCAATCAGATTGTCGGCGTTAACATCATGGAGAATGAAGTTGTAGATATTACGGATGCAAGCAGTCTCGTTGGAGCTTCAGCCGAAGCCAAGCAGCTGGCTCTTTTTAACGCTGGGCTTGCAGAGGTACTTGTTGACGGCAATATGCAAACAAACTTAGATGAGTTGGCATCTTCTTTTGAAGATGGTCAATTCAGTAGCACAGATGGCATCACCATTACTGAGATAACAACGGCGGTTAGTGACGCAGCCGAAGCCGCTGTGGGCAGAGACGATCTGCAGGAAGTATTGGAAGATGAAATCAATGCCGTTGAAGCCGTTGTGGCGGTAATTGAGTCAGCAACCAGTGATGGTGTCTATAATCCTGAACCAGCATCTAATACCGCATTAACTGAAGTGGCTCAAGCGAAGGCCATGCTCACCAATGCACGCACTTTTGTGGAGCAAATAGGAACAAGTTTCGATGAGCCGATGGATGCGCTGGGTCTTGATGCGCAGACTGCTGAAGACGTACTCAGTGAAGATACGGCAGCAATGAGTCAATTGCTTACGGATGTGATTGACCAGGTTTTTGTTAACTTGGATAAGGCAATTCCTAACCTGATGACAGAGCTAAATAGCCCTACGCCTGGTGGCTATTATGTGGAGATATTTGACGATGCAACTGAACCTAATTCATTGGGTTCCGTCACAGCAACAGTCTCTTCCTCCGCCGAAGGTGTCGCTATTTCCATAAGCGGCGAGCTTACAGGCGCAGTGGAAGGGGGTACTGCTAGCAGAACAGTGACCCTTACTGACTTTAAAATCGCCTCTAATATTACTAAAGAGCAGCTTGAGTTCGGTGTAACGGATAAGAACCTGCTGATGGCAATTACTTCCATTGATGGCGCCGAGCTAACCGTGAGTGGCACTGCAGCTACCGATGCGGTCGATCAAACTCCAGCGACCTCAATCACGCTTAACTCGGTGGCCTTCGCGGTGGATTTTTCATCGGCTCAGGATTCTATTAATACGTATACTTCTTCGGATGAACAGGATGACGCTCTGGAAAGCGCATTAAGCGCGGCCTCTTTTATGGGCGATATGAGCATCGAGGCGAATGGTGCTACCTTTAACGGTGAGGTCGAGTTAAAACTGGTTAACTTCAGTAATACTCTCGGTGAAAACCCGCTGAGCCTGCAAAAAATTGCCTTAGATGGTTATTTTATCAGCGCGAAGGGAACGTTTTCGGCCGCTGCGACTTTGATGATCGATAACGCCACCAGCTTTGATACCTATGCGTTGATTGATCATGACGAAAAACTGCGTTCTTATCTCAATTCTACGCCAGTCACAGGAATGTCGACTGCAGATATCGACATAGTGACGGCTGCTATAACTAGTATTGAAACGTTTGCGAGTAGTACGGCATTTTCTTGGCAGCTAAGGTTTAGTTCTCATAGTGGTTATTGGCTTGAGGTGCGGCCCAATAACGGCGATTACGAAACCGTTCCGCTCTCAGGCATGAGCAGTAGTCTTGAAGATTCTATTGAGGCTGAGCTAAGTACCAAGTTGGGCGTTACGCCCATAGGTCTGAATGTTGAGTTTGCCATTTATACTCCTAGTGACATCGCTACCCCTGCAGTAGGACAAATGCAGGTGTTGGTAGACTCATTTTTCCCCCCTTACGAAAATGCCAGCAATTTCGTAGAAGGCACATTAACACTCACTACCACAGCCAATGCGCCTGGTCTGGCTGAAGCCACCGTAGTGGCATCCGCCAGCCGCACAGACTTAAATGGCGGAGCCGTTGCGGTGACGGTCACGCAGAGTGGTCAGAGCTTCAAGCTGGAAACGGCGGTCACGGATACCGAAGCCGAAGAGGTCAATGGTACGCTAACGCTGACTACCCCTGATGGCGCCAAGTTGCTTCTTAATCTAACGGAAGCAGAAAGCGACGGTGCTTATGTTATGAGTGGCATCGCTTCTGTTAATGGTGTTCAGGTGGGTGAGGTTTCAGAAACCGATAATGGTTTAACCTTGATTCGTTATAACGACGGTTCATTCGAGAGCATGTTCTAATCGTAATGTTTCTTAAATCGACCTTAAAGGGGTGGCTTCTGCCGCCCTTTTTTTTATTCCAGCTACTTTTTCCGCAGTCTTATGCTGCGTCACTGCAGCCATATTTTATTGTGGATTCCCAAGCCCATAGTGACACTGTATCCATTAGTGACGCATTGGATGACTGGGAGGGTGATGACTTTACCTCCGGCGAGCAGCAGTGGGCGTGGAGCTGGCTTGAAATAGGCGTCAAATATCAGCACTGGGGGGTGGGTTTTGTAAAACGCTCCGACTTCGATTTGCGTTTTTCGAAAGATACCGCAGAGCTATACTGGCGAAGCGCAAATAAAAAACCACTGCCCCTTGGCAGGGCTTATAGCACTGCGCTTGATGCTAACGGGCTGAAGGCTTCAGGTCTCAGGTTGATGTTTGCTGATGCCTGGGGGAAATCCGCCCATTACAGTTTTGGCCTAAGTTATCTAAGGGCCACTTACATTCTGGATGGTTCTATGGGCGGCGCTGCGAATGTTGTTAATGAATCCGACTACGAGTTTGAGTTGCTCATTGATTACCACTACACCGAGGATAGTTTGTTTGATCGCATTGTTGACGAGCCCAGTGGGCAGGGTTTTGCGGTTGATGCGGAATTTAACTATCAGCTTAGTGAAGCCACTATCATTGATATTCAGGTGAGGGATCTTTTTGCCAATATCTACTGGAGCGAGTCACCCTACACGGAAGGACGGGCCACTTCAGACCGAAAAGAATACGATGAAAATGGTTATGTTTCTATTAACCCAGCGCTGACTGGCTTTGAGGGAATCGATAGCCAGTATGTGCAAAGATTGGCGCCTCGCTGGCATGCTCGGTTTAGTCATAACTTTACTGGGCCTTACGGAGCTTTGCTGCAATATCGTCACCAATATGGCCGCAGCTTGTTTGCTTTGGGTGCGACGCTTTCAGTGGGGCAGGGCGCAGTAAGCAGCAGTTACTGGCCGATGCAAAACCTTATTGAAGTCGACTGGCGCTATCGTAAGTTAAGGTTTTCTATAGCGGCGGACCAGCTCGATAAATCTGAGCTGAAGTCGGTGTGGCTTTCTATGTCTTACGGGGAATAAGTGTTTATTAGAGGATGCTCTGTTTTTGAGGCGCGACTGCTTCATTCGAACGAGCATCTTGGAGTTGATTCCAGCGCTTATCTATTACTGTATAAATCCCCTTTTCGTCTAATCCGCAATGTGTGAGTTGATCTTGGTGTGCGCCATGCTCCAAGAATCGGTCGGGTAAGCCTAAGTGCAGAATAGGCTTGAGAATGCCTTCCTTGGAGAGAAATTCGCTGACCGCTGAGCCTGCGCCACCCGCAATGGCATTCTCTTCTACGCTAACCAGTAGCGTATGTTGTTGGGCTAAGTCGCGGATCAAGCTTTCATCGAGGGGTTTTACAAAACGCATATCCACCACGGTGGCGCCGAGTTTTTTGGCGGCGGCAAGGCAGGCCGTCATCATCGTCCCGAAGGTCAAGATGGCGATATCTCTACCCTGTTGTTTGATTAGTCCTTTTCCTATCTCTACAGTGCCTAAGCTCGGTGAAATTGCTATGCCGACTGCTTGTCCGCGCGGGTAGCGCACGGCGGCAGGGCCGGTATGTTGGTAAGCGGTGCTCAATAATAGTCGGCACTCGTTCTCGTCGGAAGGCGTCGCAATGATCATGTTGGGAACGCAACGCAGAAAGGAAATATCAAGGGAGCCTGCGTGGGTGGCGCCATCTTCGCCTACTAATCCTGCGCGGTCTATGGCAAACAATACATCAAGGTTTTGAATGGCAACATCGTGAATAAGTTGATCGTAAGCGCGTTGTAAAAAGGTGGAGTAAATGGCCACAACGGGTTTCATTTTTTCGCAGGCGAGCCCCGCTGCAAACGTTACGGCATGTTGCTCTGCGATGGCTACGTCATGATAGCGACCGGGGAAGCGTTGAGAAAATTCCACCAGGCCGGAGCCTTCACGCATGGCTGGGGTGATGCCTATAAGCCGGGTATCTTGCTCAGCCATATCGCAGATCCACTGACCAAATACATCCTGGTATTTGGGTGGGGCTGCTTTTTTGCTGCTGGTATCTGGGCCTGAAGGGCTCTTTGCAATGGCATGGTACTTTATGGGTTCGGCTTCGGCGGGGGCGAAGCCCTTACCTTTTTTGGTCATGATGTGCAGAAGCTGGGGGCCTTGCAGCTCAGTAATGTTTTCCAGGGTTTCTACCAGAAGATCCATATCGTGGCCGTCGATGGGGCCAATATAGTTGAAGCCCAATTCTTCAAATAGTGTGGCGGGCGAGACCATGCCTTTCATGTGCTCTTCTGTGCGACGCGCCAACTCCATCGCGGGGCCAGGTAGGTTGGAGAGCACTTTTTTGCCGCCTTCCCGTACGGATGTGTAAAGTTTGCTTGACCAGATGCGGGCAAAATAATTGGAAAGCCCGCCGACGTTGGGGGAAATCGACATATTGTTATCGTTGAGCACCACCAACATATTGGGTTGCTCGTGGGCGGCGTGGTTCATCGCTTCAAATGCCATGCCCGCTGTCATGGCGCCATCACCGATGACGGCCACCACTTTTCGGTTTTCCTCTGCCATGGCGGCACCAAGGGCCATGCCAAGTCCTGCTGAAATTGAGGTGCTTGAATGGCCAACGCCAAAGGAGTCGAAGGTGCTTTCGCCGCGTTTTGGGAATGGAGACAAACCATGTTCTTGGCGCATGGTGAGCATTTGCTCGCGACGTCCCGTTAAAATTTTATGCGGGTAGGCCTGGTGACCAACATCCCAAATAAGCCGGTCTTCAGGGGTGTTCAACACGTAATGCAGCGCGACGGTCAGTTCAATAACGCCCAGCCCAGCGCCAAAGTGGCCGCCGGTTTGGGCGGTGGAAAATATAAGGTATTCACGCAGCTCAGTTGCAAGGGTTTGCAAAGTAGATGAAGAAAGCTTACGCAGGTCAGCGGGCTCATTGATGGAGTCTAGTAGCGGCGTTTCGGGCCGTTCGGTAGGTGTCTTATAAAACATAGGGTTATTGCGCTGAAGTTATTGTGCTTTTTGGAAACAAAACTGCAGCATTATACCGTAATGTGTGGGCGCTTAGTATGGGAAGATTGCTGGCTAGGGTTATGGCAAAGAGTGTTTGGGCGCATCAAAATGGAAAAGGAAGTCTTCGCTACGTGGCGCTTATTTGAGTAATGCCAATCTCCGTGAGTCTAAGCTGGAAGGCGCAGACCTTTGGGGTTCGACTTATTACCATGCCAAATGACTAGGTGTAACAGCCTGTTAGAGTCTAATCCGACAAATAAACAAAGGCAGCCCTGGATAATTCTGGACGAAGTAGAAGGCTTGTCTCGTGCGATTAAATTATTCAGCAGTGTGTAAGCTTTTAAAATGGCTCATTCGTTGCCTGCTAGCTCTGACGAAAAACAATAAAGTCAGCGATTTGGCATAGTCGGCTGGTTTTCTGGTCGATATTTTCCAAAGCGGTAATGGCTTTTTGGTGTAGAGTTTCTGCATAGTTTTGAGCTACTTCTAGCCCCAGTAGCGCGGGATAGGTTGCCTTGTTGGCATATATGTCTGCACCCTGGGTTTTCCCTATTGTTTCTGTATCGCCAATAATATCGAGAACGTCATCCCGAACCTGGAAGCACAACCCTATATTTTGGGCGAAGCTGGTGAGGTGCTTCAGGGTATTTTCGTCAGCATTACAGGCGATAGCTGGAAGTGTGATACTTGCCTCAAGCAGGGCGCCGGTTTTTTTACGATGAATCGTTTCCAGCTCTTCCAGGCTGACAGCCTTGCCTTCGCTAAGTAAATCAAGGCTTTGTCCAGCGGCCATGCCATTTAAGCCGCTCGCCTGACCAAGGCCTTGCGCGATTTCAAGTTGCTTGGTGGCAGTGATAGAAGGGTGTTGCTTGACGATTAACTCAAAGGCTAAGGCTTGTAGGGCATCCCCCGCGAGAATCGCTTGGGCCTCTCCGTATTTGATGTGGCAGGTCGGTTTTCCGCGACGCAATGCATCATTGTCCATCGCTGGAAGATCATCATGCACCAGTGAGTAAGCGTGGATCAGTTCTATGGAATTGCCAATGTTGTCAACGTGTTCAGCGGGATAGCCAAGCAGTTCGGCAGTGGCGTAACTTAGCATCGGGCGTATTCGTTTTCCACCATTGAGAGTGGCATAGCGCATGGCTTGCTGAAGAGGGGCAGAGGAGCTGTCAGGCAGAATTTGGTCAAGCTGGTTTTCGCAGCGTTGGCGGCACTGGCGGAAAAAGTCATCCAGGGAATCAGTCGTCATTATGTTCCTCAAACGGTATCAAGGTATCTTCTCCGTTTTTTTGCACTAGCATATTCACTTTTTGCTCAGCCTGTTGTAATGCGTTCTGGCAATCTCGTGTGAGCTTGATGCCCTTCTCAAAGGCCTTAAGAGAGGCTTCAAGGTCAAACTCGCCCTCTTCAAGTTGTTCTACCGTTTGCTCTAACTCGGCAAGTGCGCTTTCAAAATTAAATTTTTTTCTGGCCATTATTTTTCCTGAACAAGCAAGAGACTCCTGTAAAGCGCAGAACACTACCTAAGCGCCTGAAGTCGGTCAACCGCTTTTGTTAAGGAACCTCTGATTAATTCTGGACGAAGTAGATTGAAACTCAAAATATCCAGATTTGAGGCGTAAATCGCACGTAATACCCAATGCACTTCGTGGGGCAGGCTCTAGCGGGCCATTGCGAACGACTGCATGGATGCAGGAGGTAGAGCAACGCATGGAGCAGTTGCCGAGGTTTACACCAAGAGTAGGCGCCATGAGGCGACGAAAAAGCTGGGTATTTTGGGTGCAAGGTACGAGTTCACGAATTTTTCAGAGGTTCCTTAACTATTCCATGACAGACGGGAAATACTGGCTAAACTTTTATAGAAGACATTTTTTTTACAAAGCCCCTCAAGAACATTCAACGGAGTGAACAGGTGGATTTAGCAACACTGCTTGGTTTAATTGGCGCTTTTGCCATCGTTATATTAGCGATGCTACTCGGCGGTAGTGTGCTGATCTTTATTAATGTGCCTTCTATTCTTGTGGTGGTAGTGGGAACCATTTTCGCTGTATTGATGAAGTTCAGTCTCAAGCAGTTTCTTGGAGCTGTCGCTGTCGCAGGGAAAGGCTTCAAGTTTAAATCAAGTGAGCCAGAACCCCTTATCGCAGAAATCATAGAGCTTGCTGGGGAGGCGAGAAAAGGTGGGCTTCTTTCCTTAGAGGGTAAAGAGGTTAGCAACGATTTTTTGAAAAAAGGCATTACCTTGCTGGTAGATGGGCATGACCCAGATGTTGTGCGTGACATTATGATGAAAGACGTTGGCAAAGCGCAAGAAAGGCACAAGCAGGGTGCGAGTATCTTTACTGCGTTTGGTGATGTGGCGCCGGCGATGGGTATGATTGGTACATTGGTCGGTTTGGTGCAAATGCTTTCAGCCATGGATGATCCAAAGTCAATTGGCCCCGCAATGGCCGTTGCACTGCTCACAACTCTTTATGGCGCGATGATCGCAAATATGTTTGCGCTCCCCCTGGCGGGCAAGCTAGAGATGCGCGCTGCTGAAGAAGGCCGTATAAAAACGCTTGTTATTGATGCCCTCATCGGCATTCAAGGGGGGCAGAATCCAAAGGTGATTGAGCAGATGCTGCAGTCGTATATTCCTGAGAAGAACCGCATCAGTGAAGCAGATGAGTAAGGTCCATGGATGATGAGCATGATTGTGATTGCCCACCTCCGGGATCGCCGGCATGGATGGGCACCTTCGCAGACTTGATGTCCCTGCTTATGTGCTTTTTCGTTTTGCTGCTGGCCTTTTCTGAAATGGATGCCCAGAAATACAAACAGGTGGCTGGCTCCATGGCAAAAGCTTTTGGTGTGCAGAATGAAATAAAGAAAAAGGATGTTCCCCGAGGTACGAGCATCATCGCCCAGGAATTTAGCCCCGGCCGCCCCGACCCTACGCCGCTCAACGTTGTGCAACAAAAAACCACCGATGTCACCAAAAGTACGTTGGACGTTTTTTGTGAAGAGGGGAAGGATGTTAAATCTGGTGAAAAGAGTAGCACTAGTGCCCTGATGGTTCTCGATAAACTAAAGGAGCTTGTTCAGCAAACTGAAAATGATGCAGTGAGCATTGCCTCCGAGATGGAGGAAGAAATTCGATCTGGCCAAATTGAAGTGGAAACGAAGGGGCAGGAGATTGTCATTCGAGTGCGAGAAAACGGTTCTTTTTCATCGGGATCAGCACGGCTGAAGGAAGATTTTATTCCTATCATGGCCACAATCAGGGAGGTACTTTCTGAAACCCCCGGATTAATCTCCGTAGAAGGGCATAGCGACAGCATCCCAATCCGGACAGCCCGTTTTCGTTCCAACTGGGACCTCTCCGCAGCGCGGGCGGTATCAGTTGCGCATGAATTAATGCTGGGCGATGAGCTGGATACCAGTCGCGTCAGTGTGTCCGGGTTTGCCGACTCTAGACCCCTGGTTCCAGAAGAAACGCCGGAGAACAGGGCGATAAACCGGCGGGTGGAAATTGTTATTTCTCAGGAAGAAGTCCGCAAACCGGAAAAAGAATTGTCACAGGATGGAACACTGCAAGATATCGCGCCGAGTAGTGCTGACCCTTCACCGCAAGAAAGCGTATCGGATCAGAGTGAAGAGACAGCCGGTTTTGAGCCGTTTAGCGACCCGGAATCCACCAGCAATATTTCCCAAAATCAAACCGAGACTCCTCACTCCGAGATTGACTTTGAACCTGTAGATGCTCCCCTGAAGCTTGAGAACCCTATTGAGATTGAAAGTCCGATACCGGTGAGCGATGCTTCTGATGACGAACTGTTTTAGGCAGAATTAAAATGGATCAAACCTTAGACGGAAAGCCCCCTTCCCCAGAGGGTAGCCAGCCAGATGCCGATGACCGGCGTAGTTTTGTGCGCATTAACGACACCATTAATCTTCACTATCGATATTTAAAGGAAAATGACCTGCCTCCTGTTTCAGAGGCGGCGGGTAGAAATAAGGCGAATAGCGAGCTGCAGGGCATCAATAATCAGCTGGAACCCTTGTTAATGCGCCTTCAGGATCGCAGTGGGGGCATGGTAAAAGCGCTATCTTTGATTAACCAGAAACTTAACTTAGTCCTGGCGGCAACGCACCGCCTTGAAAAAGCCGATGACGGGATGCGGGCAATTACCACCAAGGTAACCCTGAGCGCAAACGGCATCAGCTTCTATTGTGATGAAGAACCGCAGCAAAAGAATGGGTTGATTCAGCTGGCTATCTCTTTGGAATCATTCGGTGTCTACCTGGACTGTCTTGGGAAGGTGGTGCGCTGGGAGCGGAGCGCTTCATCCGCACGTTATAAAATAGCCGTGATTTTTACTGAGCTTGCGCACCATGATCAAGAGATGCTTATACAGTATGTTGTGAAGCGTCAAATGGAATTGCACCGAGCGCAGTCTAAAGCCTGACAGCCTGACTGATTTGTGTTTGCTTAGCAGGCCTCCAGCTGTTTTTTGGTTTGTTGGTTCGCTTTATCGATTTGAAATCCTGAGGTGAAAAACTCATCGTTTGACTCTTGCCTAGCCCACAGGCATCTGGCTTCCACGGTATGTAGGTTTTGAGGGCCGTCAAAAGAGTCGCTCTGCATTCTCAGGTGATAAGTTTGGCGGGGTTCCATAGCCTTGGTGCCGGTAATCATAAGGCCGGAGCGAGAGCGATTAGTTAAATGACCGATAAACTCTTCGCTATCGAGGTCGTATATCCCCACATAAGATGAAACAAGGCGTCGCTTTGATCTTCTTCTTTGCAATAAATTCTTAATGGTTCGAATAGCCATCAGGTGTATCCATAGTCGGTGTCGCGCGGTAAAAACTTGTGAGTTCAATACTCCACAGAGTTTGTTACGTTAAAAGAATCCTAGGCGATTTTATTTTTATTGCCAGCTACTTATTGTTACAGGCGTTTAAAAAATGATAAGGGAATGTAACTCTCGCTTTATGAGTTGATTAGAGAGCTGAGGATGGCTTGATATAATGGCCTGACATCTATTAACAGTCGCTTCTGAAGATACAATAGGTATACTTCCTAATATCAGGTTTTTTGGGGCCTGTCCTACGATATTAAAAGAGAAATGGGTATGAAACGTAGTTACTATTTAGTTCAAACACTGGAAGCGGCGCAGCAGCTGCAGGCCAGTCTGGTAAAAAATACTATTTCTTTAGAGCAAATTCATGTGCTCTGCAACGATGATAGCCAACTTGGTGCGATGGGTTTAAATGAACTGCCTCTCATGCAGCGTAAGGATATTTTTGCTGATATTGAGTACGGCGGTTTGATTGGAATTTTAATCGGTTTGCTAGTAGCCATTGGCATGATTCCTCTGCCCACAGGTACTATTGATCTGACCCCTGTAGTATTTAGTAGTATCGTTTTTTCTATGGGCTTGGTGGGGCTTGTGCTTGGTGGTTTGATTGGCCTCACGCGGGAAAATTACCATATTAGTGAGTTCAGAGGGCAAATATCCGGTGAGCAGTGTGTGGTTATGATCGATACACAAGAGAGTGAAGGCACACAGTTGGCCGAGCTACTATCAAATAGTGGAGTGAAGCTGCAGTATTTAAAAGAGGAGGATGACGAACTTCACTTGGAAGAGGCCAGCGAAGGCGTGCCTATGACCCAGTAGCCTGTAAATTGAAGCACTTATGGCCTGATTGTATGTGTAAGGGCAATAAAGTGATGGAACACCACTATTAATTTATAAGAGTTGTTCAAGAAAATTAGCGGCGCCTTTCATATAGGCGCCGTTTTTTTTTGCTTTTCCCCCTCATTGTTATTGACGAACAATGAATCTGATCTATGGTCTTTAATAAGCCGTCAAAATACAGTCACATCAATTAATAATGCTTTTCATGTGGTTACTAGCTCGTCAATTTAGGAATTTATTTACAGGGAGAGTTTTTATGACAATAAAGTTGAATAAAGCATTCAAGGCCTGCGCACTTTCGGGTTGTATGTTAGGCGGTGCTATTGCCCAACATGCACGCGCTGGGGAAGGGATTCAGTGGAACGGTTTTTTTACCGGCGCTTTTAGCCAGTCGGATAGTGAATACCCCTATGGGCGCTTTTATGAAATATCGGACAGCGGCAGCTATCTCACCGATACACGGTTGGGCTTACAGGGCACCGGTAAAGTGAATGATAAAATCAGCCTGACCACGCAACTGGTGGCAAAAAATAACCGCGACAACTTCGAAGTGAATGCCAACTGGCTATATGCCAATATCGCACTAAAGCCCGGTTATACCATCAAGCTGGGCCGTATGCAGCAGCCCATGTACTTGTTTTCCTCTCAGTTGGAAGCGGGGTATAGCATGCCCTGGGTGCGTCCACCTCAAGAAGTGTATGAACAGCAGTTTTTTAATGACTACACCGGCTTGGAGTTTGAATTAAAGCGTTATGTGGCAGGCCATGATGTAACCGTAAAGTTATTACATGGTTCTCAGGAAAATGAAATTACGGCTGGTATTCTAGGTCAGATTTTCGCCAGACCCGAGCCTTTGGTGGAAACGATGTCGTCGGATGATTTTCTTGGTCTCGCGATCCAATTGGAGGGTGACTTTTATCGTTTAAATTTTGCTGCGGTGAAGCAGGATCTAACAATTGGTTTTGAGCAATCAGATCTGAATACTTTTAAGTTGGATGTCGGTGGATGTACAACCGGCCCTACACAACTTAGCGCGGCACAATGTGAACAAATTATATCTTCTAGAGCCCTTCTCTCTGGAGGTGGGGCTGCTATTGATGGGGATTTCTGGACTGCGGGGTTTGATATTAATCAACTTGGTGCCCGCCTGATCGGTGAATACGCCCATAGAGCCATCGGTGATTTTGATCGAGAAGGTTACTACCTGTCTTTGATGTACGCGATGGATAAGGTGACACCCTATGTGACCTATGCTAGCCACGACACCAAGGGAAACGATGCCATGGATCCTCAAACGCAGGAATCCTTTGCATTGGGAGCACGTTACGACTGGCTACCTAACGCAGCACTAAAATTTGAAGTAATGAGTGTGGATCCACAAGATGGCACCCGTGGGCTTTACCATGTGGGATTTGTCCAGGAAGAAATGGAATCCATGACGGCAGCTACTCTCGCACTTGACCTGATATTCTAAACGGAGAAAAAAATGTTAAAAAATAATTTGTTTCGAGCTTCGTTTGGCCTACTCGCTCTTGCGCTGGCATCTGCTTCTTTTGCCGATATTGCAGTGATTGTAAATCCAGGAAATGCGACTTCTTCTTTGTCGGACAAGGATTTAAAAAGGGTTTACCTGGGAAAAACGAGCACCTTGCCAGGCGGCGTCAGTGTCGTTCTCTCTGATCAGAAATTTGGTGCCGATACACGGGAGCAATTTTATCAGAAGTGCTGCAGCGTGAGCGCACAGCAGGCACGAAGCCGCTGGGCGGGTATTCTGTTTTCTGGAAGCGGCCAACCGCCCGCTGAAGTGGGTGAAGGTAAAGATGTAGCTGCCTGGGTTGCGGGGAACAAAGATGGCATAGGCTATGTCGATAGCTCTTTGGTTGACAGCACAGTGAAGGTGATTAAAGTACTTAAATAACACTAAGTGCTACTTTCGTACAAAAAGAGCTGCCAGGTTTTCGCTTGGCAGCTCTTTTTTATTTATAGCTGTGAAAAAACCTTCTTTGCCGTTTCGATAGTTTGATTTAGCTCCTTCTCTCCATGTGCCGCCGAAACAAAACCTGCCTCAAATGCCGAGGGGGCAAGGTAAATGCCTTCTTCTAGCATTAAGTGATAAAACTTCTGGAAGCGCGATATATCGCAGGCTGTGGCTTGCGCATAGTTGCTGACTGGTGCACTTTCTGTAAAAAACCAGCCAAACATACCGCCTACAGAATTAGTGCTAAAAGGGATGCCATGCAGTTCTGCTGCAGCTTGAACGCCTTGGCACAGGGTTTTGACTTTGCCTTCAAGTTTGTCATAGAAGCCTGGTTCTGAAAGAGCATTCAACATGGCAAGCCCCGCACTCATTGCAATGGGGTTGCCGGATAGCGTGCCAGCTTGGTAAACCGGTCCAAGTGGCGCGATATGCTCCATAATTTCCTGCTTGCCCCCGAAGGCACCCACAGGCATCCCCGCACCGATGACTTTTCCCAGTGTGGTGAGGTCGGGTTTGATTTGGTAAAGGCCTTGTGCGCCACCCAGTGCGACGCGAAAGCCGGTCATGACTTCATCAAAAATCAACACGGTGCCGAATTGATCGCAAAGTGCACGCAGGCCTTCTAAAAAACCGGGCGCAGGAGGAATGCAATTCATATTGCCGGCCACTGGTTCGACAATAATGGCGGCGATTTCTTCCCCGCACTGTGAAAACAGTTCCTTCACCTGATTTAGGTCATTAAAATTTAGGGTCAGAGTATGTTCCGCAAGGCTGGCGGGTACGCCGGGTGAGGTGGGCACGCCCAGGGTGAGGGCTCCAGACCCTGCCTTAACGAGTAGAGAGTCGGCATGTCCGTGATAGCAGCCCTCAAACTTTACGATTTTATCTCGCCCCGTATAACCGCGGGCCAGGCGTATGGCACTCATGGTGGCTTCGGTGCCGGAGCTGACCATGCGCACCATATCTATCGAAGGCACTAATTCGCATACTCGGTCGGCGAGTTCGATTTCTATACTTGTGGGCGCGCCAAAGCTCAAGCCCTTATCGGCCGCCTCTTTTACCGCATTGAGGATGTCCGGGTGGGCATGACCTAAAATCATCGGGCCCCAGGAGCCTACATAATCGATATAGCGGTTGTCATCTTCATCAATAAGGTATGCGCCTTGCCCCGATTTGAAAAACAAGGGGCAGCCTCCTACACCATTAAAGGCGCGTACCGGGGAGTTGACGCCCCCTGGAATATGCGTTTTTGCCTGGGAGAAAAGTGCTTCTGAGCGCTCAAATTTTCTGGTCATAATCAATCTCGGAATAATCAGCAGGGCTGGGAGTTATTGAAGAAGGGCTTGAAAGCGAGAACATTGTGCCTGGATATCATCTCTTGTAAAGAGGTCGTTAATCACCGCCAGCATATCTGCACCAGCGTCAATAAGCGCTTTTGCGTTGTGGCTTGTAATGCCTCCAATTGCAACCACCGGTAAGTCGCAGGCCTGTTTGGCCTGGGATAAGATGGAAAGAGGGGCTGGTTCGGCGAGGGGTTTGGATGCAGAGGGATAAAATGCCCCAAAGGCCAGGTAACTTGCACCAGCTTGCTGGGCTTTCTTTGCTAAGGCCAGGGAGTCGTGACAGGTGATGCCGATAAGGGCCTCTGGCCCGAGCAGTGCTCGAGCAAGTTCTGGCTGTTTGTCACTTTGACCTAGGTGGACGCCGTGAGCGCCAATTTCTGCTGCCAGACTCAGGTCATCGTTGATGATGAGGGGGCAGTTGAAATCGGCGCATAGCTTTAACAGCAAAGCTGCTTGCTGCTTGCGCTGTACCGCAGGAAGTGTTTTGGCGCGATACTGGAGTAAGTTGATACCACCGCTCAGAGCGGCTTCTGTTTTTGATAGCAGTAGCCCCGTGTCGCTGGTTTCTGGCGTAATAGCGTATAAGCCGTGCAGTTTAGGCGCTAAGTGAGTTTGGTTTGGCATGAAATAGCTGGATTATGAATAAAGCGAGTCGATTATTCGGGTTGGTCTGTTTCTATTTTGCTTTCGTCCTGATCGGAGTCGGCCCAAAACATGCGGTAAGGGATGAGCTGGCCCATGCCAAGTCGCCGCGCATTTTTTAGCGTATTAAAAGTATAGGCTTGCGCATTCCGGGTGGCTGTCACCATGTCTACACCATGGGCAAGAAGGCCCGCCGTAGCGGCGGCAAGGGTGCAGCCTGAACCATGAAACTGGCCGGGCAGGCGCTCCCAAGTGAAGTCTGCAATAAAGCGCTGGTTGCCCCATAAGCGGTTTTGAATCGAATCGGTGCGCTCGTGGCTGCCAGTGATTAATACGTGCTCCGTCCCCAGCTCCATCAGCTCATGCGCGCAGGCTTCAAGGCTATCGGCACCGGGAGAGTATTCCCTAGCTTCAAGGGAATTAGGGGTGACGAGGGTTGTTTGCGGTAATAGCAGTGAAATGCTGGCTTCAATAATGGCATCGCTGCTGAGGTTGCCGCCCCCACCTGCGGCGATAACCGGGTCGAATACCACTGGTATATCCGGGTAATCCATGAGTATTGAGTGAATGGACTCCACATTCTCGACACTGCCCAGCATGCCAATTTTAAACGCAGAAATATGGATGTCTTCTAATATCGCACGGGCTTGCTCCACTACCATCGTGGGCAAGGTGGGGCTGAAGTTTTTAATATTACAGGTATCCTGAGAGGTTATGGCGGTTACCACTGGGCAACAATGGCAACCAAGACTGATCAGCGTTTCAATGTCTGCCTGACTTCCTGCGCCACCCGATGGATCAAGTCCTGAAAAAGTGAGCACAGCAGGGGGAGTGGCATTGTTGTTTGACATAAAAACGAGTCCAAAAAATGAAGGATACTTAAAAGTTTATCACACTCCCGTAATATCACGGGAGGGTGGTTAAAACGGCCTCAGTACCACAAGGATAACGATGCCCACCAGGAGCAATACCGGGAATTCATTAAACCAGCGGTAATAGACATGGCCGTGGCGGTTTTTGCCCTGACTAAAATCCACCCAAAACTTGCGGCACATTAGGTGGTAAATAATCAGCAGTAACACGAGGCTAAGTTTGGCGTGCAACCAGCCTTGCCCTTGGTATGCCGACCAGTTCATCCACATCAGTATGAATCCGAATATAAGCGATGCAATAGCCGCCGGATTCATGATGCCCCGTAAGAGTTTGCGTTCCATAAGAATGAAGCGCTCTTTACTGATGTCATCCTCTGCCATGGCGTGATAGACGAAAAGCCGGGGTAGGTAAAAAATGCCTGCAAACCAGCATATAACAGCAATAATATGGAGGGCTTTTATCCACAGCATAGTGATTTTCTCGTTAATGATAAGGTGAATCGCGGGTTGGATTAGTCTAAAGGTACTTGTTGCCTATTGTATCGGTATACTTCTTCTATGGCACTACGGGTGATAATGCCTTCGACAATGACGCTGTTCTCTAAATTCGAGGGATGGATATAAAGGGCTTCAACTTGTTTGGAGTTCATCACCTCTAACGCGTGCCGCAGGGTGGCGCGAAGATTTACTTCCCCAAGGTCGAGCCGTTGTGCGGGAATATCCAGCAACTGGATATTTATTTCACCCTTACTTTCAGGCAGCTTTTCTACAAATACTGCAAGGTCTGAATTGGAAAGCAAAACCTTTGGTTTATCATCCAGCCAAATCAGGCTCCAGTGGTGTTGAGATGCAATCAGTATTTTGGCTTCTTCGATGGACACCACCGAAGCAGAGTGGGGGATGTCCGAATCCATCACGGAGGAAACGGAGGAGCGGTCAAGATACTGGTTTAGAGGGTGGCTTTTCAGCTCTACACCTTGGGTGGTTAGAAGGGTTCTGAATATGGGTTTGAGCTTGAACCCTTCTCGAACCACCAGGTTGGAAATAATAATCACCAGCATGCCCGGCATGGTGATGTGGGTGTTGGCGGTTAATTCCATCAATGCCGTTAAAGCCGCGAGAGGGGCCTGTAGCGTTGCGCCCATCATGGCCCCCATGCCAAGCATGGCGTAAAGGCCGACATTAATATCAGAGTTCGGTGCCAGGTAATCACCCACGAAACCTATAGCACCACCAGCCAAAGCGCCAATGACCAGGCTTGGGCCGATAAAGCCGCTGGGTAAACCGAGGCCTACGCACAGGCCCGTCACCAATAATTTTACACCTGCAACGACACACAGTGTTTGTAAGGCCAGGTTACCTTGGAAAGCATCGTTGACCGTGTCGTAACCAATGCCCATGATCTGTGGAACAAGCACAGCTGCCACACCTGTGAGCAACCCCGCTAGGGAAAAACGAAGCAATAGGGGTATGGGTTGACTGCGTTCCGCACTTATCTTGCTAATGTATATAAGCAGGCTGGCCAGCAAGCCCATGATGATGCCCGTTAGGATAAGGAAAGGAACTTCTTCCAGGGAGCCGATGGTAAAGCTGGGAACAACAAAAGCCGGATCAGCACCGTAAAAAAATTGCGTCACAATTACTCCTGCTACGGAGGCAAGAATAATAGGGGTGACAGAATTTAAGGTGTACTCTTTTAGTATCACCTCCATGGCGAAAATAATGCCCGCAATGGGGGTATTAAAGGATGCAGAGATCGCTGCCGCTGTGCCACAGCCTATCAGGGATCTTATGGCGTTGTTGGGTAAAGCGAGCTTTTGTCCCAGTTGGGAGCTTACCGCTGCCCCCAGGTGTACCGCGGCCCCTTCTCTGCCTGCTGAATGCCCACTTATAATGGAAAGCGCACCCGCAAGAAATTGCACTAAAAGGCTTTTAAACGGCAGCTCCCCTTGGTGACTATCGAGCCGCTCAATCACGTGGGCAACGCCAACCCTGCGTTCTGCTCTGCTGAGAAAATAAAAAAACAGGCCAATCAGTATTGCACCACCAAAGGGCAATAGAAAATGTAAAAAATGGGGCAGCTGCTCATAATTTTCAGTATTGGCGCCGGGTAAAAATAGCACCTGGGGGCCTTCAAATGCCATGCGGAATAGCATGATCACCAGCCCGGTAAGAATGCCGCTGGCAAAACCTAGCGCAGATAATTGCGTCAGTGCTCGGCGTGACGCGAGTTGATTTCTTAAAAAAGTGAGGGAAAAATGCTCGCGCAAGAAAAATTCCTTGTCTTTACATTGCGAATTTAGCTGTAGGGCGATTATTCTTACAGAAGCAGGTGGCTTTACGAAAGCCTTATTTTAAGTTTAATCAGTATAGAGGTTGGTTGTGGTAAAAGTAGGTGTAGTGGGGGGAACCGGTTATACCGGAGTAGAGTTATTACGTTTGTTGGCAGGTCATCCTGAGGTAACACTTCAGTGCGTTACCTCGCGTTCAGAAATGGGGCAGCAGGTTTCTACTCTCTACCCTAATTTACGCGGTTTTGTGGATATTCCGTTTACCGAGCCAAGTATTGAGTCTCTCCGTCAGTGTGACGTGGTATTTTTTGCAACACCGAATGGTGTGGCAATGAAATCTGCCCCAGCCTTGCTGGAAGCGGGGGTGAAAGTGATAGATCTGGCCGCCGACTTTCGACTAAAAGACCCGTCGCAGTGGCAGCAGTGGTACGGTATGGAGCACGCTTGTCCTGAGTTGTTGGCAGAGGCTGTATACGGTTTGCCAGAAGTGAACCGGGAGGCAATCACGCAAGCTCGCCTGGTGGCTTGCCCCGGTTGTTACCCCACTGCCGTGCAATTGGGTTTCTTGCCCCTTCTGCGCAATGGCCTGATTGATCCGCAGCGCCTTATCGCCGATGCCAAGTCAGGGGTAAGTGGTGCTGGGCGCAGCGCAGCAGTGGGGTCGCTGTTAAGTGAGGCGTCCGAAAACTTCAAGGCTTACGGCGTGAGTGGCCACCGACATCTGCCTGAAATCCAACAAGGCCTGCAGAGTGCAACACAAAACCAGGTGGCTTTAACCTTTGTGCCCCACTTAACCCCGATGATTCGTGGAATTCATGCTACTTTGTATGGAGAGCTACTTGCCGACCTTGACCAAACAGAGCGGGAGCTTCAAGCACTATTTACGAATGCTTATGAAGACGAACCTTTCGTAGATGTATTGCCATTGGGTGTGTACCCAGAAACGCGTAGCGTGAAGGGTGCCAACACTTGCCGAATTGCCGTCTGTCGTCCACAGCAAGGCAGACAGATTGTGGTCTTGTCTGTTATTGATAACCTGTGCAAAGGTGCAGCAGGCCAGGCGGTGCAGAATATGAACCTGATGCTGGGTTTTGCAGAAACGGCAGGGCTGGATCGCCCACCATTATTACCTTAGGGAAATGTTAATCGCTTCATGCCAAGTAAATCCTCCTCTGTAGTTATTAAACAGGCTGACCCACATCGCCGCAAAATTTTACTTGGCCTGAGTGTCCTCCTTATTTTGGTTGCCATCGGTCTGGCGTTTTTTCTGGGTTATCGTTATGGCTTTTATGAGTTTGAAAGGCTGACGACTGAAAACAGGGCCTTAATAGAGGAGAAGGCGGTTCGAAATAAAGAGCTTGAGCAGACTAATTTAAGGCTGTCGGTGGCGAAACACGGCAGTGAAGTAACCCGCATCGCAGCCGAAGAAGTGCGTTTGGCAAATAAGAACCTGCGTGAAGAAATGCTCGAGCTGGAGGAGCTGCTTAGCTTTTATCGCGGCGTAATGAGCCCCGATAAGAATAAGCGTGGTTTGCAGGTTGAGCGTTTCAACTTGGAACAGGTCGGTGACAAACGTTTCCGCTACAAGCTCATCCTTGCCCAAATTGCCGATCATCGTCGTTATATCGAAGGAAAGGTGCATCTACAGCTAATTGGCGAAAAAAATGGCGAAAAAGCAAATTTGGCGCTTTATTTAAGAGTAAAGGATGAAGACAAAAAACAAGGTCGTTTTCGTTTTCGTTATTTTCAAAAGTTTAGCGGGGAAGTCTCTCTTCCCCTGGAATTTGAGCCAGGATTGATCAGGGTGACGGCGAAATCCAAGGGGAGACATGCGGTTAAGGTCTCCCGAGACTTTCCTTGGGGTTCTTCGTAAGCCTATGACAAGCTAGCAAGGAAAAGGGTATGTTGGGAAAAGGTAAGAGCAAAGTTAACAATATTGACACGCTGATTTCGGCCAATGTCGAGGTTGCAGGTGATATTCATTTTAGCGGTGGCATTCAGGTTGATGGCAAGGTGCGAGGTAATATTGAGGCTGACACTGGTGCCAAGGGTTTGCTGCGAATCAGTGAGCACGGTGCGGTAAAAGGCGAGATTCATGCGCCGTATGTGGAAATTAATGGTCATGTCGAAGGAGATGTTTACGCGGCAGAACACCTAGAGCTTTCCCCAAATGCCTGTATTACAGGCAACGTTTATTACAGCTCTATTGAAATGCTGCGCGGCGCTCAGGTAAATGGCAGCTTATTGCATAAAGAGGATGCGGCCTTGGCACAGCAGAGCAGAGGCGAGCGAGATATGCCAGATAACGGAGAGGCTTTAGCGCCATAATAAAAAAGACCAAGTAAATTACTTGGTCTTAAGTGCTTAATCCCCATATACTATGTTTTGAAGGTGTATCGCAGGGGTCGCGCGGGACTATTGTTTGCGAATCCCCGATAGCGCATACTCCCGCGTTCTATGCCTACGGGCGATAAATTTCGATATGAATATGGGGTGGTCAGGAAATGAGTAGTGCAGAGCCGGTTCATATGAGCGAATCAGCAGTAAATAAGGTAAAAACCCTGCTTCAGGAAGAGCAGAATCAGGATCTTAATTTACGCGTTTACATTACCGGAGGCGGTTGCGCCGGTTTCTCCTATGGCTTCAAATTTGATGAAGCTGCTAATGAAGATGACACCGTTGTCGAGCGTGACGGAGTGAGAATGTTGGTGGACGCACTCAGCATCCAATACTTGATGGGAGCCACCGTTGACTATACAGAGGGCCTGCAAGGTTCCCGGTTTGTGGTGGAAAACCCTGGTGCTACTTCTACCTGTGGTTGTGGGTCTTCGTTTTCAGTTTGAGTAGCTGTTACAGGTTTCGCTCGGTAATACTCTGAGCTTGTGCCCCCTACCCAGCAGGATAAATCCCTCCCAATATAAGATCCCGCTTAGCGCCAGTCACACTGCTCCGACTGCCCGTTAGTGAATGCATGGTTCTGTATGCCAGCCAAGCAAACGCTGCCGCTTCTACGGCGTCGGCGTTTATTCCTACTGCATTCGTTGTTCCCAGCGTATACCCCTTTAACAAAGCGGAGATACGCTCGAGCAACAAACTGTTTTTGCTTCCTCCTCCGCATAATAATATTTCGCTACTCGCTTCTGCATACTGCTGGATTGCCGCGCTGATGCTGCGTGCTGTCAATTCGCATAATGTGCGCTGGATATCTTTTGCGGGTAGATTCTTATGGCAGGACAAGATTGGCTCGAGCCAGTGGGGGCTGAACTCTTCCCGGCCCGTGCTTTTGGGGGCGTCTTGGGAAAAATATTTATGCATGAATAGGGCTTCTAGCAGCTCGGCGTTGACCTGTCCGCTTCGTGCCCAGCCACCATCGTGATCATAGGGCTGGTTTAAGTGCTTCTGCGCCCAGTAATCCATAAGCGTATTGCCAGGGCCCGTATCAAAACCGAGCAGGCGCTGCGGGGGGGGGTCGTTTAACAGGCTGATATTGGCAATGCCACCGATGTTTAAAATGACTCGAGGGTGGCCCTGTTTATAAAACTGATCGTGGTGAAAGGCGGGAACAAGAGGTGCTCCCTGTCCCCCAGCCGCCATATCTTTTGCACGAAAATCAGCCACGGTGGTGATGCCCGTTCTGTATGCAATCACACTGGGGTTGCCGATTTGAAGAGTGAAAGGGTGTTTAGCCTTTGGGCGGTGGCGAATAGTTTGGCCGTGGCTGCCAATCGCATGAATAGCCTCACTTGTTAAGCCTTGCTGCTCAAGCAATGATAAAGCGGCCTGGGCAAATAGTTCACCAAGCGTTTGGTCTAATTCTCCCGCCCGATCAATTTCGTTGGGCCCCGGTAGGCAGAGCTCAGAAATCTCGTGCTGAATGTTTGCGGGAATAGGGTGTTCGTAAAACCCTTCGACCTTGGCTTCTTCTTGATAAAAAGAAACCAGAGCAACGTCTATAGCGTCAACGCTGGTGCCCGACATGAGCCCGATATAAAGCTGTTTAGAGCTCATTCATGGCTAAAGTGCGCTGAGAGGCAGATGCCAATAATTGTTGTCTCAGGTTGTTGGTCTGGGCAAGAAAGCGTTGTTTTTCTTCGCCTTTAAGAGGAGTTGCTCTAGGTAATTTAACGGTCAAAGGGTTTCTGTGAGAACCGTTTACACGAAACTCATAGTGCAAGTGTGGGCCTGTCGCCATGCCGGTGCTGCCTACATAGCCGATAATCTGGCCTTGGCGAACCCTTTTTCCAGAGCGGATGCCGCGGGCATAGGCGTTCAAATGGGCATATAGCGTGGTATATCTTTGTCCGTGCTTAATAATAACTGTTTTACCGTAACCGCCTTTCCTGCCAGCAAGAATCACCTTGCCGTCACCCGTTGCTTTGATAGGGGTTCCGCGAGATGCCGCGTAGTCTACGCCCTTATGGGCGCGAATAGTGTGCATGATGGGATGCTTACGCTTCAGGTTAAAGTGCGAGCTAACGCGGGCGAAGTCAACGGGAGAGCGCGTAAACTCCTTTCTTACACTTGCGCCATTTTCAGTGAAGTAAGCGCCTTCCTTATTGGCTTTTTCGTAGTAAATGGCGGAAAAACGCTTACCCTGGTTAAAAAAGTTAGCGGCCAAAATATTACCATTTTTCTGTTTTTCACCATCCAGATAGAGCTCCTCGTAAACGATGTAGAAGCTGTCGCCGCCTCGGATATCGAGGGAGAAGTCGATGTCCCAGCCAAATAACGTGGCAAGCTCCATAATCAGGTTGTCGTCCATTCCCGCATTTTTTGCATCAAGGAACAAGGACTGTTCAATGTTGACCTGAGCCTGTCTAGTTTTGATTTCGTATTCGCGCACTATTTCTTCAAATTGGTAGGAGCTGTCGGCACTATTTTTGGTGATCAGTAGCGTTTCTGTGGGGCTTTTTATATAACGAAGCTGCTGGAGCTCATCTTCAGCGTTAAGGTTAAAGGCAATGCTCTGGCCGGGATGAATTTTGGTGAGCTGTTTACCTTTCGGGTCGGCATTAACAATGGCGTAAAGTTCTGTCGCGCCAAGCCCCGCTTTCGAAAAGAGTGTGGAAAGGCTGTCACCCTTGTTGATCTCTTTGTTTTGCCAAATAACCTCCGCAGGCTCAGGGGCAAGCATGGCAGGGGGCTGTAGAAGAGAGAGATTCTTGAGCGCGGGAGGCGGCAGCTCCTCTTCGGCTATGCTGGGAGTGGTAGGAGTATTTTGCTTTTCGACACTGGCTAAAGTCGGCTCAAGGCGAGGATGTTTTTTTGCTTCAACCGGGGGGCTAGGCAGAAGCAAGAGTAGCGACACGCCAGCAAGGCTCAGCAAAAGAAGAAAATGTAGGTGTTTCCTGGGGAAGTGATCAACGAGTCGACGCATTTTTTCCATACTTACGTGAACTTAGTGGGTTTATCTAGGCAATGCCCTTAATTATAGGAAATAAACTGCGGATAAAGTAGTAAATCTGAAGGCAGTTTTAGAATAATGGGAGTCTCATCAATATTCTAGAGTAATGATATACTACGACCCTTTTAAATTTTGAGTTATTTAAGGGTGTGCAGGGTGGATTTGTCAGAGTCGCTAGAAATCATAAAACGTGGTGTAGAAGAGTTATTGTTGGAAAATGAGCTATTGGAGCTGCTCAAAAGCGGGCGGCCGCTGAGAGTCAAGGCCGGGTTTGATCCAACAGCCCCAGATCTGCATCTCGGTCATACCGTACTATTAAATAAACTAAAACAGTTTCAGGATCTTGGGCATGAAATCCTATTCTTGATTGGTGATTTCACTGGCATGATCGGCGATCCAACCGGTAAGTCCAATACACGCCCTCCATTAACCAAAGAGCAAGTGGAGGAAAACGCCAAAAGTTATCAGGAGCAGGTTTTTAAAATCCTTGATCGAGAAAAAACCCAAGTTGTCTTTAATAGTCACTGGATGGGAGAAATGAGCGCTGCAGAGATGGTGCAGCTGGCCTCACGGCAAACAGTTGCGCGGATGTTGGAAAGGGATGATTTTACAAAGCGCTATCAGGGTGGAAAGCCGATCGCAATCCATGAATTTCTTTATCCTCTTGTGCAGGGCTGGGACTCCGTTGCTCTAAAAGCGGATGTAGAATTAGGCGGCACCGATCAGAAGTTCAATTTATTGATGGGGCGAGAACTACAGAAACAGGAGGGAATGCACCCTCAGGTTGTTATTACCATGCCGATTCTCGAGGGTCTGGACGGCGTGCAGAAGATGTCGAAATCTCTGGGTAACTACGTAGGCATTAATGATGAGCCTGCTGAGATGTTTGGTAAGCTTATGTCTATTTCGGATGACCTGATGTGGCGTTATTATGAATTACTGAGTTTTCGCACCCTTGCTAATATTGAAGAATTAAAGCAAGGTCTCGCCGATGGAGGGAATCCCCGAGACGTAAAGATGTTGCTGGCGGACGAGCTAATTGAGCGTTTCCATGGCGCGGATGCACTGCAGCAGGCGCGTAAAGGGGCGGGTAACAAGTTTAAGGCTGGTGATGTTCCGGCTGAGATGCCCGAGATGGCGCTTAAGGCGCAGGATAAAAGTGGTTTGCCCTTGCCAAGCCTGCTCAAGGAGGCTGGGTTAGCGAAAAGCACCTCGGAGGCGCGCCAGAGGATTAAGCAAGGAGCTGTGCGCCTTAATGGGGTGGACGTCCTGGGCCAGGACTATGTTGCCAAAAGTGGTAGTGAAGACGTTTATCAGGTTGGCAAAAAGCGTTTCGTACGTATAAAGGTGTGCTAGCCTTAATCGCCCCGATCAAGCCGTTTGAAATAAAACTGAAACAGTTCTTGACCGTTTGGCAGTTAGGCGGCATAATTCGCGCCCTTCTTGAGAGAGAGGGTCTGAATGCCGGAAAGTAATTGTCTCCAGATTGAAAGATAGTGTTGACAAGGTGTTCAGAGGGCGTATAATTTGCCTCCCTTCGGAAGGAAAGCATTCCTCGGAATGCGTCAGCAAATACTTGAAACTAAAAAGAATTTGTTGACAAGGAAATGCAGGGGTGTATAATTTGCCTCCCTTCGGAAGGAAGCATTCTTCGGAATGCGTCAACAAACACTTGAAACTAAAAAAGAATTTGTTGACAAAGTGATTTAAGGGTGTATAATTTGCACCTCGGTTTTGAGCCGAAACGTTCTTTAACAAGTTAATCAAGTAGATCGTGTGGGCGCTTACATTGGTGATATTGGCAATATGAAATATCTCAATATA
>DFBZ01000021.1 GCA_002366835.1 Gammaproteobacteria bacterium UBA3067 | reverse complement strand
CGTTCGTAGTGTAATCAACTTGGATGCTCAGTTCTAGTTCTCCAATTACCTACTTTCAATCGCAGCTTTTAGCTGCGATAGTACGCCAAAGTGGTGGTGGAGCTTATTGGAGTATAGGGTATGCGAGGAGGGTCTCTTATGCTGCAAACATATGAGGTGCTCAAGAGCCATAAGATTTAGAAAATGCTCAGTAAATACTAACGAAATATTCTGGTGAATTTTCTTTCAAATGTCGCATGTGGAGGCAAATGCACAATATGTTTTCAGTTAACAGGCAGGGCGTTGAAGAAGTTTTAGAAAGAGAATGTTGTTTTGCGCCGAAAATGAATCATGGCTGGCTGATTAAAGCCCGTCTTTTATCTGGCGCGTACTTGGGCTTTTGATCCGCCATTAAAATTAGTTGTTTAATGCCCGAGGCAGCCTAATTCGGCGCGCCTTTTTAAAAGGCCGTTTTTAATGCGTGGTCGTGATATTTAATAGAGTAACGGAGAAAAAGCGTTGAATAATAGTAGCTTGTCGAAGGAAAGAATCGTAAGCGTTTTAGAAAATGAAGGGTTTGTACCCCTGGCGCGGAAAGTTTTCAAGAAAACTGTTTATCGCAAGCGAAGCTTTTTATTTACGCAGCATGACCTGCACAGTCCCCTTAAAAAATATAAAGTATCAAATCGTTGGAGGGTTGATGTATTTACGCCCCAGGACATACCCAAGTGTCGTGCTCATTTTGGCCAGTATATACCCGACTATATTGATTTGTTTAATGATGGTCTCAAGAGTTATGCAGCTTATGAAACAGAAACGAATAATGTAGTTGGCATTATTTGGTACGCGGATTCTGATTTTTACGATAAACACTACCTCCGGTGTAAGTTTTCTGTGGAACCCCATCAAGTGTTACAAGTTGCAGCAGAAGTATCGTTACCCTATAGAAATACCACGATAAGTGTAGATATCATGCGGTTTGCGTGGGCCTACTGGGAAGAACAAGGAAAGGATGAGGTGTTTTGTTACACGGATGTCTCTAATGCCCCCTCTTTGCGAGTTCAGTTTCATCTCCACTGGGAAGAAATGGGGCGGTTAATTCACATTCACCGGCTTTTTGGCTATCAGTGGCAAAAAATGGAGTCATACTCGGGCGAGCGCTTTACTCATTTTAAGAAAAAGCCACGCAGAAAAACTCCTGTATGACTACTTCTCGGCTTTACGCTGTATGGCTTCTCTCGACGCGATCCATTTTCTATATTTTTTCCGGGCAAGGTTCATTCGAGGCTTGCCATGTATTACAAGGATCATCAGCAGCTTAGATTTTAGCGAGTTTCCAAACCAATAGGCACGATGGTGCGGTATTGTTACCTTGGTGCGCTCTAAGAGTAAGTGCTGCGTTGTGGCGCCAACCCGGGATGCGTCAACTGCCTTATACCCTTTGGTCAATGCGGATAGTGCTAGCTCGTCAAGCAAAATACGGCCAAGCCCTAGTTTTGAGTATTGAGGTAGATATCCAATACTGTAATCATAAAATGTTTTGCGAAAATAGAATCCGTATTTATAAGACGCTAGCTCCCCATCGATGTTAACTATGCTTAGGTCAAGCTGATCATATGCTGCCAAGCGTTGAGATAGGTCCTTGAAAAATGCATAGGTATCGGGGGCGTTGAAAATTCCCACACCTTCTCTGCCTTTCCAGCTGGCAGCTTCCGTTTTACGAATGTTTTCAATAAGCCCTGATGTTTCAGTTGTTGAAGGCCTCAGGTGAAAAACCTCACTGCTCAATGCATTGAGCTTTTTCTTTCTGCGCCGAAGGTCTGTGCGCATTTTGGATGAATAGCTGGAAATCATTTCTTCTTCAGTGGAATACTCCAGTGCTAATATGGGGCACAGGCTGGTCACGCGATGAAAAAAGGGTGTCTGGTTTTTTTTTGCCCATTGTTCTGCTCTATGCAGTAAGCCTTGGGTTTCTGTCCATTCATTCCATATCATGCAGTCCCAATAGATTCCTGAGGACTCATTGAGAAACTCCAACAAAGGTTCCCAGGCAGCAAGGTGGCTCGGATGAAGCAGTATCGCAATTCTGTCGCCCAAGGGGTATTGGACAAAGCGCGCGACCCGAAGAGGAATGGTATGTAAGCTCTCTTTCGTTACGCAGAGGGAGATAAAACCGACGAGTTGCGACTGATCATCTCTAACCAGAACTCCCTGGAATTGCTGTTCCTCAGTGAGGTGCTCTGTGCAAGTAAGTAGCCATGGCCAATCATTAAACACTGTGGAGTCAGTGCAAGCATCCACTAACTGTCTATATTCGCCCTCTTTGACGGACTTGTGCAGTGACGTGGTGACTGAGATTTGATACATATTTCAACAACCTAGTATCTTAGAAAAGCATTTCGATGTGGTGAAAAGTCTATTGAGGACGATGTCCAGGTCGTAAGATTGCAAGTCCCTAGATTGAAAAGCTGTTTTTTATACATATGTATGCGTGCCTGCTTTTCCTGCATTGAAAATGCATTGCTGGGAACCTGCGACGAAGTATGTGCCAATGAGTAGATGTTCTTGCGTAATGAGTCTTAACGCATGAGTTTTTCTCAAGAGCTTGTATCCGCGGTGTTCTATGTTATGACACGCCGTTGCCCTCGTTTGGTGAGGGATGTTGAGT
>DFBZ01000017.1 GCA_002366835.1 Gammaproteobacteria bacterium UBA3067 | reverse complement strand
CATAAATAATGGAATCACATTGGGGATTAAGCTTAAAGCACCTAGCTTCCAGCTTTTAAGTGCCGCAATAAGACATAAAGAAATTAAAATAATCGCAACCACCAAACCACCAAGCATGCTGCTAATAGTTCTAAATGTGATTTTAGAGAACATATAATCTGGGCCGGTAGCAACCGCTTTAAAACCTTCTGGCGTATTCGCCTCTAACCAAACATCGACTCGATCGGTAAGCGCAATGAACTCCTTGCTTCTCAAGTTATCAATCTGAACGCGCAAATTACTAGCACTTTTATCGAAGTTAATTTGATTATCAAGGCTCATTCCAAAGGGTAGCGACATTTCGTACAACAGAAGGTTCTGAGATGCCATCTGCTTGCTATCTGGCAAGATATAAAACGCAGGGTCATCATAATTAAGCATACGATTAATTTGCTTAACAACATCACTAAAGGCATTCACGTGTTTTATTTCAGGCTGCTCTTCCAACCAAACTTTAAATTTATCGAGGGTTTTAAGGTACTCTGGGGCTGTAATACCTTCTTCTCCACGACTATAAACAGCATAATTAATGCTCATTACGCCCGTCATATTTTCATTGACGTAATTAATTTCTTGTCGCGCCTCCAGCCGTTCTGAGAAAAACTCAAATAACATATCATTGAGTTCGTTTTTTGTCGCACTCCAAGCCAGCAAGCCCCCAGCAAGCAATACCAAACACCCAGACAGGTTAATATTATTTATAACCACGTCAGATAATTTATGCGCCCAATGAGGTCTTCCTTCATTAACACTGTCAGGTGACACAGAAAAAAACATCATGAATGCGGGCAAAAACCAAATGCTCGTTATAAATGCAACAGCGACACCTATCGCCACCATATTCCCCATATCTTGCACCGGTGGAGATTCATTAAAATTAAGACTAAGGAAACCAATAATGGTTGTAAGGGAGGTTAGAAACACTGGCTGAAAATTTATTTCTAAGGCATTTTCCATCGCTGTTTTTTGAGGCTGCCCTAGCTTCAGTTCGTGGAAATAACTCACCAGAATATGCACGCTGTCAGCAACAGCAAGCGTAAGCACAATAAGCGGAGCAGAAGTGGCGACCGAAGACATGGGTATGCCTAAAGCCAAGCCAAGCCCAACAGCCAGCGCAGAAGAGACTAGAACCACCAGCATCGTCCCCAGCATGGCTCCAAAAGAACGCAGAAACACCCAGAGAAAAACCACCAACAATAAAAACATTGCGGGGATCAGAGTGCGCGCATCCAACATTGCCGCCTCCATAAAACCGTAATTAATTTTCAACTGGCCAGTCACATAAAACCGTGCATCAGGGTAATCATGCTCAAATGTTTCTATAATATCATCAACAAACTCAACAGCCTCAAATTGCGATAAGCCATTATCACCCTCAGGGGTTTCAACAGTGATGTTTATCGCCGTATGACTAATGTCCTCCGATATCAAATACCCTTCTAAAGCTGGCTCATTAATAGCAAACTGTCTTTTCTTTTCAATTTCTTCATCACTTAGGCTCGCCACTCCTTCAAACAGTGGCTCCACAAGAATATCGTCACCACCCACTTGAATATATTGAAAGTTACTGAGGGAATCCACACGGGTAGAATACGGTGTCTCCCAGCTTTTTTCGGTAAATTTCTCAACCAGACTGAGCGCATCTCGATGAAATACGGTTTCAGTGCCTGGCTTAATCACAACAAAAATATTATCGCTTTTTCCAAAATTATCTTGGAAATCATTAAACGCTTTTAATTCGGGATTCTGCTCACTAAAAAAATAGCGGTAATCCGTAGTGAAACTAAATGATGCAAAGCCCATTAATCCCAGTACAAAAATAAGCGCCGTAAAAGAACTCGTGATTTTCGGGTGATTAATAACCCAACTAAAGGTTGGTTTCATAATAGGTCTACTTTCATGTTTTCTATCATTTTTTAAAAAACGCGAGTCTAAGCTATGACAAGACGAGACACCAGCTTGAATAATTGACTGCAACGTCGAGGTAGATTTAACTCAAAACAGAAATTCGATTTTTAATGGCAATTTCTCGCGGGGAAATATCTGCCCTATAAGCCATCACTTCAACACCCTTCTTAATGGCTTCTCGCAACAGGCGGCCATATTCTGGATCGATATCATCGGCTGGCTGCATGTTATCGATACCTGTGTGCAGCACACAGAAAAACAGCACAGCCCGCTCACCCTGAGCTTTAACAGCCATCAGTTCACGCAGGTGCCGCGCGCCACGACTGGTGACTGCATCTGGGAATAATCCAAGCCCACCTCCCATTCCCAGGGTCACACTTTTAACTTCGACATAACAGGGCGGTAAATCCGCATGGTCTTGCAATAAAAAGTCGATACGACTGCGTTCCTCTCCGTAAGGAACCTCGCTGCGCACTGAAGCGTACCCTGACAATTCCTCAATATCACCCGCCAAGAGCGACTCTTTAACGAGTGCATTCGCCCGATGCGTATTAATGCAAGCCACATGATCATCCGCCACCGACACTAGTTCCCAGGTGTGCGGATATTTGCGTTTTGGATTATCACTTCGAGAAAACCACACGCGGCTGCCTGGTGTATTGCAGTGCAACATGGAGCCGGTATTGGGGCAGTGGATGGTGATAACCTCTCCACTTTCCAGCGCCACATCTGCTAAAAATCGCTTATAACGCTTAATCAAACTACCCGTTTGCAAGGGCTCAAGGAACTTCATGTTTTCAGGAACTCGGCGATGCGCTCAACACCTTCCTCTAAACGCTCCACAGAGGTGGTGTAAGCAAAACGAATGCTTTGTTGTGTTTTATAAGTACCGAAATCAATGCCTGGCGTCACCGCCACACCATGACTGTCCAGCAATTGCTGACAGAAGGCATACGCGTCATCAGTAAAACGTTCGGCACCGGCATAGAGGTAGAAGGCACCTTCTGGGCAATTCGGAATACTAAAACCGAGATCTCTCAGCGCCGGCAAGAGGAAATCACGGCGCTGCTGAAAAGCCAGACGTCGCGCCTCCATCTCTTGCTGAGCAGGCGCATCAAAAGCAGCCAAGGCCGCATACTGGGAAACGGTGGGAGGAGATATAAAATAATTCTGGGCCAGTTTTTCCAAACCCGACACCAAGGCCTCTGGGACAATCATCCAACCCAGTCGCCAGCCTGTCATACCGAAATATTTCGAGAAGCTGTTAATCACAATCGCATCTGGGCAGCTTTCCAGAGCAGTGTGAATACGGCCTCCATAATTCAAACCATGGTAGATTTCGTCAACAATCATCCAGCCTTGACGCTTGCGAATCGCCTGCGCCAATTCAGAAAGCTGCTGCGCACTGAGTATTCCACCCGTCGGGTTGGCTGGGGAGGCAAGCAAAACGCCGCAACTTTGCGCCTGCCAATACTGCTCCACCAGCTCAGAGGTCAAGGCATAGTCATTGCTAGCATCCACCGGCACCATCACCGCCTCACCACCCACCAACTGCAAAAAATGTCGATTGCACGGGTAGCCTGGGTCTGCCATCAGCAGGCTTTCGCCGGGATTCACCAACAGGGCTGCAGCCAGCAATAAAGCGCCTGATGCGCCAGCAGTCACCACCACCTGCTCAGGTTTCACGCAAACGCCATAGGTCGCCAAATAATGTGCGGCAATTTTTGCCCGCAACTCGGGCAAACCCAGGGCTGGCGTATAATGGGTTTTACCCTCGGCCAGGGCCTTATTAGCCGCTGCCACAATAGGCTCTGGCGTCGGGGAATCAGGCTCCCCGACTTCCATAT
>DFBZ01000026.1 GCA_002366835.1 Gammaproteobacteria bacterium UBA3067 | reverse complement strand
TCGCAGAAAGTACATTTGTTCCAGCTGCAGCCATTCGTCACCTGAATAATCAGGGATTCACCCTCACTGGGTGGCCGAAAGACCGGTTCGATATATTGAATGGGAGAGTTTTGCATGGCGGTTTATTTACCAGGTTGGATGTATATCAGAGCAAGGCTACCCGCATCAGGCAGCCGTAAGGGAGGTTAACGGCAACGCTCGTACATCAGATCCCACACACCATGACCCAGACGATGGCCGCGTTGTTCAAATTTGGTCAGTGGCCGATGTTCTGGGCGTGGCACATAACCTTCTGCACCCGCGAGATTGATGTAGCCCGGTGCAGCGTCCATTACTTCACGCATATGTTCCGCATAGTTTTGCCAGTCGGTAGCCATATGAAAAACTCCGCCAGGTTTGAGTTTTTGTCGCAAAAGCGCGGCAAGGGATGGCTGCACGATACGGCGTTTATGGTGCTTCTTTTTATGCCAGGGGTCAGGAAAGAAAAGCTGTACGCGACTAAGGCTTTCGTCAGGAATGACTTGTTTGAGCACTTCGATGCCATCTTCGCTATAAACTTTAAGGTTATGCAGACTCCCTTGTTGCGCGCCGTTAACGAGGCTACCCACACCGGGGCGATGTACTTCGATGCCTATAAAGTCTTTGTCGGGTTCCTGCTCCATCATTTCCAACAGAGAGCGGCCATTACCAAAGCCGATTTCCAGCACCAGCGGGGCAAGACGGCCAAACTGGGTTTCGGGCTGAAATGGGCCGTCAGAAATGCTCAGGCCATAGTCTTTCCAGTGATGCGCCAGTGCGCGTTGCTGACTTTCGGTGACGCGGCCTTGCCGTAATACAAAACTGCGAATGGGACGATGGGGCCGTTTGGAATTATCTTCGGTCATAGTGCTTGGAGTGTTCTATTGGTGCCCCTTGTTATCAAAAAGGGCATTAGAAAAAAGTGCCGTCAATAGGGGATGAGGCGCTGGCGTACAGCCGTTTTGGCATTCGGCCTGCTTGATAGGCTTCACGCCCAGCTTCAATTCCTTTTTTCATCGCTGAGGCCATTAAGATGGGATTTTTCGCTTCGGCAATAGCGGTATTCATCAGTACACCGTCACAACCCAGTTCCATAGCAATAGCGGCATCCGACGCGGTGCCGACACCTGCGTCCACAATGATAGGTACCTGGGCATTTTCCAGGATCATACGAATATTGTAAGGGTTGCGAATTCCTAAACCCGAGCCGATGGGTGCGGCGAGAGGCATCACGGCAACGCAGCCGATTTCTTCTAGTTGTTTTGCCACCAAAGGGTCATCGCTGGTATAAACCATGACTTTAAAGCCATCTTTAACTAAAGTTTCTGCCGCCTGTAGGGTTTGCACAACATCAGGAAAAAGTGTTTTTTGATCCCCGAGCACTTCCAGTTTGACTAGGTCGTGACCATCCAGCAACTCCCTAGCAAGGCGACAGGTGCGAACGGCGTCATCCGCCGTATAACAACCGGCCGTGTTGGGTAAGATGGTGTATTTTTCTGGCGGCAATGTTTCCAGAATATTTGGCTCATCTGGGTTTTGCCCCATATTACTGCGGCGCACGGCAACGGTCACAATTTCTGCGCCACTGACCGCCACTGCCTGTTCCGTTTCGGCCATATCGCGATATTTACCCGTGCCAACCAAAAGGCGGGACTGGTAGGTTTTTCCATCTATGGTAAAGGTATCACTCACGCTTGTTTTGCCTCGATATTATTCACTTAACCCCCGCCGATTGCCTGCACAATCTCAATGCGGTCATCCGCATTAAGTATTGTCTCAGGAAATTGACTTCGGGGCACGATCTCACAATTTAACTCGATGGCAATACGTTTACCCGTCAGATCCAGCTGCTGTATTAGCTGATAAATGGAGCAGCCATCACTGACCTCTTCTGTATCACCGTTGATTTTTATCTGCATGCTTATTCCACCTTATTGAAACCGGGGAGCTAATCGACGTTTGCATCGTGCTTCAGAAAATGGCTCACCATTAAACCCCAGCCCAGAATAAACGACAAGCCGCCCAGCGGGGTGATTGGCCCCAGAATAGTCCACTTGAATAAACTTAATCCATAAAGGCTGCCACTGAACAAAACGATGCCGACCACAAAGAGCCAGCCAGCTATTTTTAACCCTCGTTGTTCGCCGAAGTGCATGCCCACCAAACCCAGAACAAGCAAACCAAGGCTATGGTAGAACTGGTAGGTCACGCCGGTGCTGAAAGTGGCTATTGAGCTGGGCGACAGCTGCCCTTTCAAACCGTGGGCGGCAAAAGCGCCGAGTATCACCGCCAAGCCACAGCCAAAAGCACCCAGCGCCAAAAAATATCGCATTGACTCACATCCTGTTGGGGAAATAAAAAAACCGCCATAAAGGCGGTTTTTTATCGGCATCCGAAAAGAACGTTAAATTTCCATGCCTTTTTTAAGCTTTTCCATCGCGCTTTTCTCAAGCTGCCGAATACGCTCTGCAGAAACATTGTACTTGGCAGCCAGCTCATGCAGGGTCGCTTTTTCATCCATTAGCCAACGTTGCTGGAGAATGTCCTGACTACGCTCGTCCAAATTCGCCATGGCATAACGTAGCTGATCATTAGCCGACTCAACGTAGTTTTCATTCTCCAGCAGTAAGGCGGGATCTGCCGCTTTATCTTCAAGATAGTTGGCCGGCGCAAATACGGCTTTTTCGTCATCCTGATCGGCTGGCGCATCAAAGGCGGCATCATAGGCACCAAGACGACCTTCCATTTCCCGTACATCTTTAGGGGAAACATTCAGGTCTTCTGCCACGGATTTAATTTCTGCCGCAGTAAACTGCCGCAGTTCTTGCTTGGATTTGCGCAGATTAAAAAATAGCTTACGCTGGGCTTTCGTCGTGGCGACCTTAACAATACGCCAGTTGCGCAGGACAAATTCATGAATCTCAGCTTTGATCCAGTGCACAGCAAAGGAGACCAAGCGAACGCCCTTCTCAGGATTAAAGCGCTTCACCGCTTTCATCAGGCCAACATTACCTTCCTGGATTAAATCACCTTGCGGTAAACCGTAACCGGAATAGCTTTTAGCGATATGCACCACAAATCGAAGGTGGGACATAACCAGTTGACGGGCCGCCTCCAGATCCTCTTCGTAGAAGAGCCTTTCACCCAGCTCACGCTCTTCTTCTGCGCTGAGAACGGCAATTCTACTCACGGTGCGCATATAGGACTCCAGGTTCGCACCCGGTGAAACCATATTTGCGTAAGATAGACCTAAACTTGTACTCATTCGATTTATTCCTCCGAATCACTGTGCATCAGTTTAGCACTCCTATTTTAAGACTGCTAACTCCCGGAAAAGTTCAACCGAGGTGTGCGTCCCTTACTTCGCCAGGGCGCGCCTCAGGTGCAAACTCACCTCAAGCCATGCTGCTATCACCCCTAGCAAACTGCTAAAGAGTAAGGCCTTAAAAAAGAGACTGAGGGACATGCTTTGCACATAAAAGTTGCTCTCATACAGGGCAGATATGCTAGCCACAGGGCCTTCTATCCACCACAGCAGTGACTCCACCGCTGTCACCGCCAACAGACCACCAAATAGACCGTACCATAAGCCCAGGTATAGAAATGGTCGGCGGATGTACGCATGGGAACCACCCACCAGCAGCGTGATCTCTATTTCGCTACGCCGATGCTCAATCAGCAGCTTCATGGTGTTCATCACGACAAAGAGCACCACCAGCGCCAAAATCAAGACCAGAGCTTGGGCCAAGTACTGCCCTGCTTGTAATATCGCTTGCAAGCGCTTCACCCACAGCAAATCCAACTGAGTGTGTTCCACTTCAGGCAGGAGAGCCAGCTCATCTCTTAATCTCTCCAGGTCGCCAGGATGAGCCGTTCCGGCTTCCACCACTATCACAGCAGGCAAGGGGTTTTCTTCCAACAGCTCTAAAGGAACAGCCACACCGGAGTTGTTTTCAAACTCCTCAAGCGACTGCTGCTTTGACAGATAACGTAATGAGCGCACCCCGTTATGCGAAGCAAGGTTTTGAGAGAGTGCTGCACCTCTTTGCTCGCTGACGTCCATCTTCAAGAAAAGGGAGATTTTGGACTGGCCTTGCCAGCTACTCACCAGCTTATCACCGCTTTCCAATATCACAATCAGGGCCAGGGGCAAGGCCAGAGATAAACCAATCAAGAAAATGGTCATCAGGCTGCCAAAAGGTTTTATCCAGAGTTGATCAATACTCTCGCCAGCGGTCTGTTTGTGTTCCGTCAGATAGTGTTTTAGACCGCCCTGACTAGAGCTGCCGTTCTTTCTCTTTGTAGAAGAACTAGACATCAGAGCTACCACTGACAAAATCGCTACTGAGCAGGCGCCCATGATCAAGGGACAAAAGACGGTGTTTATAGCGTGCCACCAGCGCCAGGTCGTGGCTAGCAATCAACACACAGGCACCCATCTGGCTGAACTGCTCGAACAAATCCATAATTTCACCGGACAACTCTGGATCAAGATTCCCCGTTGGCTCGTCCGCCAGCAAAACGCTGGGACGATTGACGACAGCTCTTGCTACGCCCACTCTCTGACGCTCGCCCGCCGAAAGCGTATCCGGCATAAGCCGCTCTTTACCCAGCAGGCCCACTTTGTCCAGCGCAGCACGAACACGGCGGCCCATGTCTCGGTGATTGAAACCCGACACCCTTAAGGGCAAGGCCACATTGTCGAAGACGCTGCGATCCGAAAGCAGCTGATGATCCTGAAAGACCACCCCCAGGCTTCGTCGATATTGGGGGAGTTTTCGATTCGGCAGCTCTTTTAGATCATGGCCGCTCACAATCACTTTTCCGCTACTGGGATGCTCAGAGGGCATAATCATTCTGAGCAAGGTGCTTTTTCCTGCGCCAGAGTGACCAATCAAAAAAGCCAGCTCGCCCCTTGCCAGTCCAAAGCTGACATTTTGTAAAGCAGTTTGCCCACCTGCATAACTCTTAGTGACGTTATCGAACTGGATCATAACGAGGCTACCCGCTGCAAGTGCTTACTCTCACTCACTAAATAAGGCATCCACAAAGGCTTGCGCTTCAAAGGGGCGTAAATCTTCTGCTTGCTCACCCACACCAATAAAACGAATCGGTATTTTGAACTGGTTCGCGAGAGCAAAAATAATCCCGCCCTTGGCGGTGCCATCCAACTTAGTAAGAGTGATGCCACTCACACCCACAGCTTCATTAAAACTTTCCACCTGGTTTAAGGCATTTTGGCCTGTGCCGGCGTCAATCACTAGCATCACCTCGTGGGGAGCCTCGGTATCAAGCTTGGACATTACTCGCTTCACTTTTACCAGCTCATCCATCAGATTATTTTTGGTGTGCAAACGGCCTGCGGTATCGGCAATAAGAACATCAACACCACGGGCTTTAGCCGCCTGCAGGGCATCAAAAATCACCGATGCACTATCAGAGCCGGTGCTCTGGGCAACGACAGGCACATCGTTACGCTCACCCCACACCTGAAGCTGTTCCACCGCTGCCGCTCTAAAGGTATCCCCGGCGGCAAGCATCACGGACTTACCTTCTGACTTAAGCAGCTTTGCGACTTTTCCGATAGTAGTGGTTTTCCCGACACCGTTTACACCCACCATTAATAGTACATAAGGGGCCTTACTTGTATCTACTTGCAGTGGCGCTTCGACTGGCAGCAACAACTGGCGTAACTCATCCTGCAGGGCTTTATAAAGTGCCCGCGAACTGGTTAATTCCCGGCGGCCAACCTTCTGGCTAAGGGTATCTATAATGCTGCGAGTTGCATCCACCCCCACATCGGCCATCACCAATAACATTTCGATCTCATCCATGATCTCGTCGTCAATTTCCTTCTCACCGAGAAGTAAATTGCCAAGACCACTCGCCAGACCTGAGCGGGTTTTACCTAAACCTTTTTTAATACGGCTAAAAAAGCCTTTTTTAGCCTCTTTATCTGGATCGACCGATTCACTTAACTCAAGGGCGGGCTCAGGTTCAGGCTCCGCCTGTGATTCTTCGGCAGGCGTCTCTTCAGTGCAAGGCGCACTTTCCTTGGGCTCCGGCTCAGCAGAACCCTCAAGGAGGCCTTCAGTCTCCTGAACTTCTTCTTCCGAACCTGGTTTTTTCTTGTTTTTGCGAAATCCAAACATTAGTTAATTTTTCTCCACCTGACACACAATCTCGAAACCCTCATTCTAACTTAATACACGATGACAATCAGGGCTGTCTGAGAAATAAGAGAAGCAAGGCACTAGCGCTGGGAAAGGCGACTTCATAGCAGCTGCTTTCCTTCTAACCACCTGCTAACGGCACCGCCTCAACACGGGGAAAAAACAGCTCAAAGCAAGCCCCATAACCAGGCCGGGAAGAGAGTTTTATCGCGCCTTTTGAGCGCTTCACGAAACTATAAACCTGACTTAAGCCCAAACCAGTCCCTCTTTCCCCTTTGGTAGAATAAAATGGATCGAAAGCCTTGGTTTGCGTTTGGTGATCCATTCCGCTCCCCGTATCGGCAAAGGTGACGCAGACATATTGGCCAGGCTGCAAGGCCAGAGGTTCAGCATCTAACTCAGACAGCTTAAAGTTTTCCGCTTTAATTGTTAGCGTGCCGCCTTCAGGCATAGCGTGTACCGCATTAGTACATAAATTAACGACGGCATCCTCAAAGTCACCCTGATCAAGGCTTACACTCTACAGTTGCTCTGCAGGCAAATACGCCAGTTCAACCGTTTTAGTCACGACTTTTTCCAACATAAACCTTAAACCTTCGATCACTTTCCCTAGATCGACAGTGGATGCTTCAGTAGGCAATGTTTTTGAAAATGACAGTAGCTTATTATTAAGATTCGCCCCTCGCTCAACTGCCTCAGAGATACTCTCAACATATCGCTCCAAACCGGAATTGACAGGCAGCTTAGCCTGTAATATCTCGGCATAAGCAGAAATCAGACCCAGCATATTATTGTAGTCATGAACGATGCCACTGGTAAACGTACCGAGGGCATTCAATTTTTGAAGGCGTATTAATTGCTCTTCATGCTGTCTCTGCAAGGATAGATCTAAAAAAGAGAAGATTAAGCCTGAACCGCCACTACTGTAGTGCGTTGTCACCTCCACAACGCCAAGCTGAAGCGGAAAAAACTCCTGGCTTTTACCTCGGCCAAACACTTCCATGGAGCGTGAGCACGGATCACTCAGTAGGTGATCCAGCGAAACATCCAAGCTCTCAAGCTTGGGAACAAGAAAGCTAATATGCTTACCTAGTAACTCTGCTGCGTCATAAGAAAAAATGTTTGTAGCCACTGAGTTCACACGAACAATTTCTCCACTTTTGCTCGTCGTAACCCCCCCACAAGCACGTTATCCAATATCTCCCTGACTTCCGCTTCCTGTAGGCGTAGCAACTTCTCTTTTTCCTTTCTGCTTTCGATCTCGGCCACAAGGTTCCGGGTTCTCGCTTGAACATCTTCTTCAAGCACACCAATATAGTTTTGTAATTTATCTCTGGAGTCTTTCAGCTCAAGATGATTTTTTACGCGAGCAAGTACGACGGGTGGGCTGAGCGGTTTTGCAATATAGTCCACTACTCCCACCTCAAAACCCCTGGCTTCGTCTTTTACGCTACTCTTCACAGTGAGAAATATAACCGGTATATCAACGTAATCAGCTTGTCGTTTAATCCATCTACAAACCTGGTAACCATCCATTTCTGGCATTACAACATCGAGAAGAATCAAATCTAGCTGTTCGCTGGCCACCATATCTATAGCAGCTCGACCGCCACTCGCACTGACAACTTGGCATTGCGCCTCATTTAATAAGCCTTCTAACACTTCGATAAAAAATTCTCATCATCCACGATCAATATTTTTTTCATATCCCTTGCCTGCTATCTAACCCTTGCGGCTCGCCGCTATGCCGGCTTTCTTTATCAAAACTACAGTGTAGCCAGCACCTTCATTAGTGCTTTAAATTCTTCGGCGAATACGTCGAAATCCAAATCGCTGGCACTCCCATCACAAAAATTCTGCTCCAGAGCATCAGCCTGCTCCTCTAACGCCGAGGCACCAATCGTACCTGCAACGCCTTTTAAGGTATGAAGTAATCGTTGCGCTTTTTTTGTGATTTATTCGCTCTACACTGGTAAATTAATTCCAAGTCTTGAGCGTGAGCTTTATAAAAGTCTTTAAGCAGCTTCTTATATAACTTCGGATTTCCACCCACACGGCTCAAACCTTCTTCAGCATCGATGATATCTTCGAGACCATGAAAAAGACCCGGCTCCGTATCCGACAAACCCAGCCTGGAGACGGAAGAATCAGAGCCCAGCTCTAACCAGCTTGCCAGAGTTCGATAAAGCGCGCCGGGGTTAATGGGTTTTGTAACATGATCATTCATTCCTGCTTGCAATGATTTTTCCCTGTCACCCACTAGCGCATGAGCCGTCATTGCAATAATAGGTATTTCGGAAAAAATGCCCTGAGACCTGATTCGCCGTGTCACCTCAAGTCCATCCATACCGGGCAGTTGAATATCCATCAATACCAGATTGAATGTTTGTTTACCTATTTTAGATAAGGCTTCTTTTCCATCCCCCGCAATCTCGACGCTAAGCCCATAACCTTCAAGCAGTTCTTGGATTACTTGCTGATTAATTTCATTGTCTTCAACAGCCAAAATATGGCCTTGAAGTTTTTGCATTGACGGTGATGGCAGTGTTTCAGTAACACGCTGAGCTCCTTCCTCATGCATCGCCGAAACGATGGCGTCAAATAATGAAGAAGGATTGATGGGCTTAATCAGAACCAAGTTCTTCGCTATCGGTCTTGGCGTACTCAAGGAGTCTCTTTTTTCTTTCTCGGTAGCCATAATAATGACTTTAAATTGCCCACCATGCCAACTGCCATCCTTTAGTTTTGCTATAAGAACCCCATCCATGTCGGGCATGGAGCAATCAACAAGTACTAGATCGTAATCACTCCCTTTGCTAGACAATATATTCTCGGCCTCGGCTATAGTTCCCGCCACATCGACCACAAACGATAAGGAAAGCAGCATATCCTGCAATACACTTCGCGTTGTTGCATTATCATCCACCACTAATACGCTTCGCCCACTCAAGTCGGGATAAAGTGCCGAGAAATAGAACTTTTTACTTGATAGAAAGATTCAAACAACTTTTCTTGTTGTTTTGCTTCGATTCCGATACCCGTATCCCTGACAGAAAATGCCAGACTCACCTTACTCTCATCTAAGGCCAGCATTTTTATACTTATTACAACTTCACCGACCTGGGTGAACTTAAATGCATTACTGACCAGATTGGTCAATACTTGCTCGAGCCTTAAGGCATCTCCCACAAGCATCGGGGGGACGCCCTTATCTACTTTAAAAATTAATTCAATATTTTTTTCGTGCAGCTTTGATTGAAATAAATTTGAGATATTTTCTAATACATCATCCAGCTTAAATGGAATTTTCTCTATAGGCAGCTTTCCGGCTTCTATCTTCGAAAAGTCAAGAATGTCATTCACGAGCATCAGCAGGGTGTCGCTGGCACTATTTATTTTCAGAAGATAGTCGCGCTGCTTTTCATCCAGTTTGGTTTGTAATGCCAAATGCCCCAAGCCCACTATCGCATTCATCGGGGTGCGTATGTCGTGACTCATATTTGCCAAAAAATCACTCTTAAATCGACTGGCTTCTTCTGCCTCCAACTTTGCCTCCTTTAGCAGGAGTTCATTTTTCTTACGTTCAGTAATATCCACCTGGGTGCCGACGGATCGAATCGCTTTACCATCAGAACTTTGAGCACATATAGAGCCAGTGGATAATACGTCATATATAATGACCTTGTTTATGCCTCAACCTGAACTCGTGCTCGTAATGTTTTTCACACTGATTGATTGCCCGGTCGACGAAGGCCAAAGCGGATGTTTTGTCATCAGGGTGCAGCAGTGAAACCCAAGGTGCATGACTTTCTTTTTTCTCACCTGGTTCATACCCTAACATTGCCCAATAACCAGGGCTGTAATAAACGCTACCGTTAAGGATATTCCAATCCCATAGACCTTCTTGTGCCGCCTGCATTGCTAACTGAAAACGTTCCTCGCTTATTTTAAGCGCTTTCCTTTGGCGTCGAATATACCAAAACCACGCAAAACCGATGATATAAAAAATAATTGCTGCAATCGCAATTTTCCAAATAAGCGCATAGTCAATACCGTGCTCATACCGAATGGAAAACCAGGTATTACTTATTTTTTTCTTTCTGTTACGGGTATGGCACCAATAGCTTTTTCAAGAATCGTTAATATCTGGGTGATTTTTTCTAATATTTCATGATTAGAGTAATTTTTTTCTACTGCTATAGTCTTGTTCGTTAAATCCTTGAGGCCGGTGATTAAGACCGCGTCATCTCGCATATAAATCAGCGACGGGAAATGCAAATAGGGCTCCGTAAATAATAAATAAGCATCGCGCTGGGCCGTTCTGGCTATTGCTGGAAATACATCCACTTCACCTAATTTCGCCCTTTCAACCGCCTCATCCCAAGACAACTGCGGATTAGCAAGCATCTCAATGCCCAAATTTTTTGAGACCATGGAAACGTAGTCCGCTGCGATACCTTTATAATTCTTATTTTTGTCAAAATATTCGATAGGAGGCCAAGCCGGATCAACACCTAGCCGTATCTTGCCAATCTGTTGTAACCATTGCTGTTCATTTTCGGTAAATCCGACCTGCGGGGCTTGATCCATTTTTTCACTTTGAGGGAGGTGAATCCAGCGGCGACGAATATCTTTATGCTGCTCAGCGCTAATAGCGCCTAAAGCTTTCTGCAGTATAGAGTGCAAGACTGGCCAATCTTTACGCACCGCAATCCCGAGAATTGCCTGCTCGTTCTCCAATCGACTAACGATTTGCAGATTGGTCAGTAAATTAATTTCAATAAAATGGCTCGCCACTGCCAAATTACCCACATAGGCATCCGCCTCTCCGATAGATAAGGCTTTTAGTGCTTCTTCATTCGACTTCACAATGTTTAAATGAATATTGGGGAATTTGCCTGCCAGCATTTCATAGATATAGGCTCCTTTGGGGACGGCAATGGTTTTACCCTCCAGGCTATCCAAACCCACGACCTTTTCCTGTTGATCCTTACGAACAACAATAGCCGTATCAATTTCTATGTAAGGGTCGGTAAATAGCACGTATTCGCGACGACCCTCCGTATTGGATGCACACGCTAATATATCCAGGCTGCCACTTTTAACACCGCTTATTACGTTATCCCATTTATCTGAGGTAACGCTAAACCTGATGCCGAGCATTTCACTGAGCAAAGCCAAATAATCTGAAGAGATTCCCTGGTGCAACCCCTACTCATCCTCATAATCAAAAGGAGGCCAGTTTTGATCTGCGCCCACCTTGATCACGGGATGATTTTTATCCACTGGGACTCTATCTCGCTCAAGGGAAGTGGCAGGGCACTGTCGGCACTAATGAGTTGCGGCAACAGAATAAGCCAAAGCACAGATAGTCCACGCATCACCACCCGATGCCACTGGGAAGTCAATCTGTGGCAATATCGGAAAATCTGGCGCGATAGCCAAGTTGTTATTGATTTGTTTTTGAACTGCCCGCTGCGCATTCCACCGTCCTTGGAAGTCAACATAACTCTTAAGGCCAATTTAGCTTAAAAGTAATAGCCGACTCTGGTGCATCCTTATTGCTTACCCAACTACGCAACGTAGTCGGAACTGCACTTTTTCACATAATCATTTTTATTTTTCTAAAATCAGCCCAACTGGCACTAGTCAAGGCTGTCATTGTGGGTCATGTTAGCTAAAATGCAAAAAACGCGACTACACTATTCAGGCATTAACCTTGTCCAAGCATACCCCTCGCAAGCGCGCATCCAAAGAGAAACATGACCATAACTCACACCCTTCTTGCTTAAGAATTATTGGTGGGAAATGGCGAGGGCGGAAAATTGCATTCACAGAAGTGGATGGCTTGCGCCCTACTTCAGACCGGGTAAGGGAAACCCTGTTTAACTGGCTTGCTCCTTCCATCACCGGCGCCAGGGTGTTGGATTTATTTGCCGGCAGCGGTGCTTTAAGTTTCGAAGCTTTATCACGGGGCGCGACAGAAGCCACTCAAATTGAAGCCTCTTCCATTGCTGCCAAACAGCTAACAATGGCCGCTCAAACCCTGCAAACAAATCATTGCCATACTATCAACACGAGAGCTGAAATATGGCTTGATCAGCAGATTGATCAAAGCGGCTACGATGTGGTTTTCCTAGACCCCCCTTTTGCAAACGAGCTTCTGCCCGATTTATTGCCCCAACTTGAGGCAAGCGGATACTTAAAGAAGAACGCCCTCATTTATGTAGAATCCGGCAGCGCACTGCCAGACAGCATTACGCCACCAGAGTGGTCGCTTCATCGACATAAAAAAGCGGGACAAGTTTTTTATTATCTTTTTGAGCGGGGCGAAAGCTAAAACGGATAAACAACCCATATTCCTTAGCGCCACAATTGAGTCAGCCCCCGTTTATCCGTTACTATCCACGCAAACCATTCCTTAGCAGTTATCGGAAAATTCTATGGCAAGCCGCATCCTCTACCCAGGCACCTTTGACCCAATGACCAATGGTCACCTCGACCTGGTGGAAAGGGCCTCAAAGGTTTTTGATGAAGTTATCGTTGCGATTGCCGCCAGCACTCGCAAGAACCCCGCTTTCACTCTGGATCAGCGGGTTGACTTAGCCAATCAAGTACTTGGGCATCTTGACAACATTGAAGTCTGTGGTTTTGATAAACTGCTTGCCCACTTTGCAGCAGAAAAGCAGGCGAATGTGATCTTACGGGGGATTCGCGCCGTATCGGATTTTGAATACGAATTTCAGCTGGCCAATATGAATAGACAATTGGCTCCAGAGGTGGAGTCGGTGTTTCTGACGCCGGCTGACCACTTGTCTTATATTTCTTCCAGTCTGGTCAAAGAAATCGCATCACTGGACGGTGATGTCAGCAAGTTTGTGCCCCCACTGGTTAATGAAGCACTATTAGAACGCTTTAAGAAATAGCATTCTGCCGAATCACAGTGGGCCGGTTCGGCTAGTTACCCATATTGCGCGTGGTACAACCCAAGCAGCGCAAGAAGGTCATTTTAAAAGGCTCCACCACCAGCTTCTGCCCAGCTTCACCAGCATTACCGCCCAATAGTGAAATAGGCAGCGTTCCCACATAAAGCACCGTGCCTAAAACCGTTCCCACCAACAGGAAAGGCCGCGTCACCGCATCACTCACCATATTGGCCGCCGTTGGCCGCTCTTCCACCGATGTTGCGTAAGAAACGGAAGGGACAACAGAAAAAACCACCAAAGAAAGGGATACAAGATAAGCGGCTAATTTCTTTTTTAAACTGGGCATTTGAAAGCTCCTGGACGATTGTTCAAGTAACAGATAAGTTAATTCTAGACCCTAATTCCAAACTTGGCTGCTTTACGAAAGCGATGAGGGAAAAATTTATTCCATCTAGAATTATTAGCGCTTATTTTTGACATTGTCCACAAAAAACCGTTGAACGCTGAGCCTGGCGGATTTCCGTCAAAACCTTGCCACAAACAAAACACGGCTCTCCCGCCCGGCCATATACCTGCAAAGACTGCTTAAAATAACCGGGCTTGCCATCGCTGCCAAGAAAATCCTTTAGCGTGGTGCCGCCCTGCGCAATTGCTTCCCCCAACACCTCTTTCACCGTTTGCGCGAGCGCCTCGTAACGCGGCAGGCTGATTCGCCCTGCTGACCTTGTTGGCCTGACTCCCGCGCGAAAGAGGGCTTCGTTGGCATAAATATTCCCCACACCCACTACCACTTTGCTATCCATTAAGTAGGTCTTGGCGGCCACTTTTTTGGAACGCGCACGCTGATGCAGGTATTCCCCGCAGAATTCATCGGTGAGAGGCTCAGGGCCAAGATGTTTGAGCAAAGCATGCTGAAATGGATCACCCTGCACCCATAAAACCGCACCAAAACGACGCGGATCATTAAATCGAAGCATATTGCCGCTAGCCAGCACCACATCCATATGGTCATGTTTTGTCGCCGGGCAGTCTTTCGGCACTACCCTGACATTACCCGACATCCCCAGATGCATCAGCAAGGTACCTTCATCAAGTTTGAAAAGCAGGTATTTACCGCGCCGGGTGATACTCCGTACTATGCCGCCCTGAAGATAAGCTGGCAGCTCAGCAGGAATTGGCCAACGTAAGCGCGACTCTCTTACAAGCGCCGTAGAGATTTTCTGGCCTGTAATATGAGGTTCTAGGCCTCGGCGAGAGGTTTCTACTTCTGGCAGTTCAGGCATAATAAACCTCCAGTAAACCACCCTCTAACAATTTCACCTCTGACCGAAAAGGCAGACTTTGATTCAAACGGAAAACCTCACTCTTGACCATGATTCTTGGCATTGACACCGGCGGCACTTTTACTGATTTTGTACTCTTTGATGGCGAACAGTTGCGCATTCATAAAGTGCTCTCCACACCCTCAGCCCCTGAGCAAGCCATCCTAAAAGGAGTAAAGGAAATGGGGCTTAAACAAGCGGTGGAAAAGGGCGCAGTGCGTATCGTTCATGGTACCACAGTCGCCACCAACGCCGCGTTGGAAGGCCAGGGGGCACGCACTGCTTATGTAGCCAACCGGGGCTTTAAAGACATTCTCCATATTGGCAGGCAAACCCGCCGGGAGCTTTATAATCTACAGCCTTCTGATAAGCCCCTGCCTCTTGAGCATGAATACTGCTTAGAGGTAGGCGGGCGTATCAATTCCCAAGGGGAAATTATTGAGCGCATCACAGATGAAGATATGCATGCGCTCGTCGCCTTCCTGGAAAAGCTAAAACCCGATGCCATTGCCATTAATCACGTTTTTTCATTTATTAACCCCAGCCATGAGCAGCAGATAAAACAAGAACTTCAGAGGTCTTTATCCTGGCAACCTTTGATCGTTTGCTCCTCGGAGGTGCTTCCCCAGTACAAAGAGTACGAGCGCGGAATCGCGACCTGGCTGAATGCACGACTCAGCCCTCTGATGATCAATTACCTGACTCGCCTGGAAGCCTCCCTGGCCCCCTCCCCCCTCGCTATTATGCAATCCAGCGGGGGGACGATGAATGCTCGACAGGCCGGGAGCAACAGTGTGCGCCTCCTACTTTCCGGCCCCGCAGGGGGCTTAGTAGCAGCGGATAAAATCGGCAAACTGGCCCAATCTCCCCGACTGGTGACCTTTGATATGGGCGGCACCTCCACCGATGTGGCATTGCTGAACGAAAAGGTGCCACTCAGCGATGAAACACACATCAACCAGTTACCCATCTCCATACCCTCTGTTGCCATGCACACCATAGGCGCTGGCGGCGGGTCAATCGCCTATATTGATGAAGGCGGCATCCTGCAGGTGGGGCCTCGATCTGCAGGCGCTAACCCTGGCCCAGCCTGTTATGGCAGGGGAAGTGGTGTCGCAACGGTAAGTGACGCGAATGCCGTACTGGGTCGCCTCCAGGCGGACTTCTTCTTAGGCGGAGAAATGCAGCTCGATATCAAAGCAGCAAAGCAGGCAGTGGAGGCACTCGCCATACCCCTCGGCCTAAGCCTGGAAGAAACTGCGCAAGGAATTCTCGATATTGTCAATGAGCACATGTCCAGAGCGCTACGAAAAATATCCGTGGGTAAAGGTTATAACCTTGGCAATTTCAAACTCTGCTGTTTTGGTGGAGCGGGCGGACTGCACATCTGCGCTTTGGCGGACAGTCTGGAAATCAAAGAGGCCATCGTTCCTGTGCAAGGCGGCGTATTCTCTGCGCTGGGGCTGGTGGCCGCGCGCGCAGAAAGACAGCTCACTCAAACCCACAGCGGACTATTTAGTTCGTTTGATGAGGCAACACTGCTCAACAGGTTTGGTCAGCTAGCCGAAGAGGGCCGCCTCGCGATGCAGGAAGAAGGCCTCGCCGAACATGACCTGTCGAGAGAGACATCCCTCAACCTTCGTTATCAAGGGCAGGCGCACAGCTTAAACATAAGCTGGCAAGGCTCTATTCACGCCACCACCGAGGCTTTCACCGAAGCCCACCAGCTTCGTTACGGGCATAAACTGGATAGCCCTGTCGAACTGGTAGACCTGTGTGTCGCAACGCGGGGACCGGAAAGCAACCTTCAACTTAGCAGGTTTGACGACACACCTAATCGAAAACCATCCTCCCTTACACCACAGCCCCACACCAGTCGCAGTCTTCTGACTTCAGAAGGCCCAATGGCAACGGCTGTGTACCGAAGAAAACAGCTAAAGCACCCACAGAGGATTTCAGGACCAGCGCTCATTTGCGAGCAAGTTTCCACCACTTGGCTAGAGCCAGGATGGACGGCCGAAGTGGACGTATACGGGAATCTATTGTTTCATAAAACTTAAGCTAGAAGCCGAGAATAAATCAGGAAACTGAAAAGCGGATGGCTTCTTCGCCGCTTTCTTTTACGGGCAAACCTAAACCCAGCCAGCCGGTGCCGGAAAAAACCCACTCTCGATGATGAACGAGCAAATTCATGCCGTCATTTGCTCGTCGACCCGTGGTCATCACAAAGCTGCCGTTACTACTCTGGTCGAAATAGATAAAGTGCCCCTGTCGACACTCAATTCGAGCATGACTACGGGAAGCGGCTCCGGAAAGCACCACTAAATCACAACTACTGCCACGGCCAATAATAAAAAATGTCTGCTGCTCATCGAGCTGAATCGCTTTATTTTTGTATTCCAGGGTCAGCAGATTTTTTTTAACCAGGGGGGTGGTTTTATCAGAGTGAAAAAAGAGAGATGTGGAGTCGCTGTCATCCCACTCAATTTTTAGTGTGTTGAAAGGGTGAGCTTTGCCCTTAACATTCGCCTGACCAAAGGGGCGAGCGCGAGACCGTGTCCCCCGAGTAAAGCGTTCAGCAGTAATAGCCGTGGTTACTATCTGCCTGCCACCCGCCAAACCCACCATTCTAGACGCCACATTGATCGTATCACCAAAGGGGTGCTGCCCATCCCATAATACTGGGCCATAATGAAAACCGATGCGGATTTGTATGCGCTGTTCCAGAATATTGTTATTTTCAAAGTGCCGCTGGGTGGCACTGGCTGCCTGAGCCGCTTTCTCAGCATCATTAAAGTAGGCCATGACTTGGTCGCCCACCACTTCGATGACAACGCCATCAAACTGCCGCACAAGTCCTCTTAAAGATTCGATAGTGGTGACAATGCATCGGTGCGCCTGGCTATCGCCAAGACGGTCATAAAGGCGGGTACTACCAGCTATATCAGCAAAGAAAATGACCGTTGAGGGGCTGAGCTCACTCATGATAAGTATTTATTCGCCTGTTCTATCCATTTAACGGCGTTAGCATACAATAAGCGAAATAAAAAAAACCCGCTAAAAGCGGGGTTTTTTTATTTGATTTTGGCTTCTTTATAAGCAACATGCTTTCGAATGACCGGATCAAACTTTTTGATTTCCATTTTTTCCGGCATGGTGCGCTTGTTTTTAGTTGTTGTATAGAAGTGCCCAGTTCCCGCAGAGGATACCAGTCTGATTTTATCTCTCATGACAATTTCACCCTAATTCTTCACTTTAATTCTGAAAACTTAATAGGCTTTATGATTAAAGCCTATTCCGGCGCTTATACTTTCGCACCTTTGGAGCGCATATCGGCCAGCACTTTATCAATGCCCAGCTTATCGATAATTCGCATTCCTTTTGTAGAAATTCTTAGCCTTACAAAACGATTCTCGCTCGCAACCCAAAAACGGTGGTGCTGAAGGTTTGGCTCAAAGCGACGACGAGTTCTGTTTTTCGCGTGCGAAACATTATTCCCCGTCACTGGGCGCTTTCCCGTCACCTGACAAACTTTAGACATGCTTGGTCTCCAAAAGACTGCCCTCTCCCAGTGATTTTAGGGATAGGTCTGATAGTAATTTTCAAAGGGGCAACTTTATACCAAAACCTTAGCTGATTCTCAAGGTTTTTCCTTAAAACTTGTCGAATACAGCTCACTTGGTGCACTTCCCGATCATGTCAGCAAACCCCGCTCGGCAAAAGACACCGTCTCACCATCTCCCACAACGATATGATCAAGTACACGAATATCCACTAGCGCAAGAGACTGGACCAACTGACGGGTGATTTGCTCATCGGATTGACTGGGCTCCGCCACTCCCGACGGGTGATTGTGAGCAAAGATGACGGCAGCAGCATTATGCTCTAGGCCGCGCTTAACCACCTCACGGCAATACACCGATGCGCCATTAATGGTACCAAAAAACATTTCATCAAATTCAATCACTCGATTCTGGTTATCAAGAAACAGGCAGGCGAACACCTCATGATGATACGACCGCATTCGCACCATAAGAAAATCGCGGGTCTCAGCAGGGTTCGATAAAACATCCCCACGCTGTAACGTTTCCCTCATGCAACGCTCTCCCAGCTCCAGCGCAGCTTGAATTTGTACGTATTTTGCCGGCCCCAAGCCTGGTACAGAGCAAAATGCCTCGACTCTTGATTCCACAAGCTTTCTCAACGAGCCGAAATGCGCCAATGTCTCTCGGGCCATGTCCACCGCTGTTTTACCCGCGATGCCCGTGCGAAAGAAAATTGCCAATAGCTCCGCATCGGACAATGCCGCACTTCCCTTTTCCAATAGTTTCTCTCTAGGCCTTTCACTTTCTGGCCAGTGATTGATAGGCAACACTTTTCTCCTGTTTTTTTGATGCGTATTTTGTAAACGCTCTACAATTGAAAAGATGCTACTATTCGTGACCCTCAAAATATACGGCGTAATTACCTCGCGATTGGTCAAAAATTACCATTTACATTTAATCATAAAATCACCATACAAATCATGGAGCTAGGGCGTGGCACAACTCTCCCATAAAAAAATCATTCTGGGCATCACTGGGGGAATCGCCGCCTACAAGAGCGCAGAGCTGACTCGCCGCCTTAAGGAGCAGGGAGCCGATGTCCGAGTTGTTATGACGGATGGCGCAAAAGAATTCATCACCCCCCTAACCTTCCAGGCCTTATCAGGCAACCCTGTTAGCGATAGCTTACTGGATCGAGATGCAGAAGCCGCCATGGGCCATATTGAACTGGCGCGCTGGGCCGACCTGGTATTAATCGCCCCGGCCAGCGCTGACTTTCTTGCCCGACTGACCCATGGTTTTGCCAACGACCTACTTTCTACCCTGTGCCTCGCCACCAACGCCCCCATTGCGGCCGCGCCCGCCATGAACCAACAAATGTGGAGAAATCCCGCCACCCAGGAAAACGCGCTCACCTTAAAGCAGCGCCGCATACACCTTCTTGGCCCTGGCTCTGGAGAGCAAGCCTGCGGTGAAACCGGGCCAGGGCGTATGCTGGAACCCAGCGAGCTGGTCACGGCAGTGCTTCGCTTATTTTCCAAAGCAGCAGCACCAGCCGAAAAGCTTAGCGGTAAGAAGGTGGTGATTACTGCTGGGCCAACCAGAGAAGCCCTCGACCCTATTCGTTATATCAGTAACCACAGCTCTGGCAAGATGGGCTTTGCCCTCGCCAAGGCCGCCTTGGCCGCAGGAGCGGAAAGCGTCCTAATAGCTGGGCCGGTTCACCTAAGTACACCTGAGGGCGTAAAAAGGATTAACACCAACACCGCCCAGGAGATGCACACCGCATCACTTGATATGGCTGGCAGCGCGGATATTTTTATCGCCACCGCAGCGGTTGCCGACTATCGCCCAGAAACAGTGGCCGAGCAAAAAATCAAAAAGTCTGCTGATACCATGACCATTCAGTTAACCCGCAACCCTGATATTGTTGCGGCGGTGGCCTCACTGCCAGACAAACCCTTCACTGTGGGCTTTGCCGCAGAAACGAACGACCTAATCAGCTACGCCCAAGGAAAATTAAAGAATAAAAACCTCGATTTGATCATTGCGAATGATGTCACGCGCAGCGATATTGGCTTTAACTCTGACCAAAATGCCGTCACAGTGATTTCTGCAGAAAAGCACCAAAGCCTCGAGCGCGCAAGCAAAGAAGCGATAGCCGAACAGATCATCAATATCATCGCTTCTGCCATAAGCGAAGCCCCCAAAGGGTAATCCCCACCCATTCAACGGAATAAAATCAAACCATGAAGTCACTGCAAGTAAAGGTTCTCGACTCCCGCCTTGGCAATGAATACCCCTTACCCAACTACGCCACTGATGGCTCGGCGGGTCTTGATTTACGCGCCATGCTGGACAGCAAAACTAACCTAGGGGCTGGCGAAACACTGCTTATCCCCACCGGCCTAGCAATTCACATTAAAAACCCAGCTTATGCCGCAATGATCTTACCCCGCTCTGGCCTTGGCCATAAGCACGGCATCGTACTTGGCAACCTGGTTGGCTTAATTGATTCTGACTACCAGGGCCAGCTTTTTGTTTCCTGCTGGAACCGTGGTCATAGCAGCTTTGACATAGAGCCCGGCGAAAGAATTGCACAGCTTGTTATTGTCCCCGTTATTCAGGCTGAACTAGAGTTGGTATCCGAATTCGATACAAGCGAACGCGGAGAAGGCGGCTTCGGCCACTCGGGCAGACACTAAAAAACCCCTTACAAAAAACCAAATGCTTTTTCCAGCCTCCCTAATACACGCTCCTCAAGGGCACGCCTATGACTGCCCTTAGGTCTAACGCCATATTTCACCTATACTATTCACAAACTTACCCCTTCATTTATTATTAGCGCCGCAAGGATCAACGGCTCATGGCTAGAAAGAAAAAGAACGCAAACAACAGCACGCAAGTAGAAAAAAAACAGCATTCTGCTAAAAGCTTTCTCTCTTTTATACTCCTGCCCGTGACCATCATGCTTGTGGTCAGCTTACTTTTCGGTTTTGGCTACCACCTACTCATTGCCACAAAAAAAAGCCATGACACTGCGCTTCTGGAAGTCGAATCCCAGGCGCAGCTCTTCACTCAGCAGGTTAATCACACTGAAGGGGTGCTGAAATATACTATATCTCATGCCGCCTCTTTAGAGGGTCTCGCTACAGCCCTTGCGGATCAAGACCATGAACGGGTAGCGCAACTGGAAAGCAGCGTTAACGCCCTCATTCCGCACAGCCTAAAAACACGCATTATTGCGAAGGGCGCGGCAAAACCAGATCGAAATGCCTCCCCCCCACTTAGCTTTTCCACTGTAGACATGGTGCAAAAAACAGAAGTGGGTGAAGCCATCCCGCCAGAAGTATCCACTGCAGAGGGCAAGCTCATCCTCAATGAGGCCCACCCCATTAAAAATGGCGATGAAATTATTGGCGTCCTTCTAGCGTCCATCGACTTTAGCGCCTTGCTTGGCCAAACCGGAGCAAGCATAAACGAGCACGCCTCGCTTCAGCTCGTTCAGCAATTTAAAAATGGTAAGCCGCTGATTCTAATCAGCCAGGGTAAAAAGCAGCTACAAGAAGGCATGATTCGTAGCGAACAAAACACTAACAACCCAAACTGGAAACTCATCTATGCAACAAACCCTATAAATCCCATAGATGGCTTGCTGGAATTTTTTACTCCGGTATTAGCGGCCTTCTTATTGGGAGCTGCAGCCACCGTTATTGCCTTTAAGATCACAGAAAAAAATCTGCGCTTAGACAGCGCCCTTCTTATTGCACACTTGGAAGAGCTCAAGTTTGGACAATATTCAAGGCGCCCCGATTTTAAAGTGCTCTTTATGGAAACGCTGGATCACACCCTGGAACGTATACTCGCTGACTACAAAGACGAAACTGAGGCCCTGCAAAACCAACACGCCAAGTCGCCTACCACTGTAAAAAATGCCTCTAAGTCAAACCACAGTCCATCCCTCGACCAAGAGGCCGCTGCGGAACTCGATTTGCCTGAAGGCCTTACAGCCGAAAGCCAAAACCTTCAAAAAGAATTCCCCGGGCACGGTCTGCCCAGCGCCGAAGTTGACGACAAACTAGAGTTGCCAGACATACCCGCCAGCATTTTTCGCGCCTACGATATTCGCGGCATTGTAGATGCGGACATCACTGAAGACACTATCCACCTACTGGGAAAATCCATCGGCAGCGAAGCTCTGGAAAAGGGCGAACAATCCATATTTGTCGGCCGCGACGGCCGCTTATCCAGCCCTGCTCTCAGCAAAGCCCTCATAGAAGGCCTATTAAGCACAGGCATCCATGTCACTAACATCGGCATCGTACCCACCCCCGTGCTCTGGTTTGCTTGCCACACAGAAGAAAGCTCGCGCTCCGGCGTCATGGTGACTGGTAGCCATAATCCGAAGCAGTACAATGGCCTAAAAATAATGATTGCTGGGGACACCCTTTCGGGAGAAGGCGTGCTGGCTCTGCGTAATCGCCTGATTCGCAACGCCATTGAGCAAGGCAGCGGGGAAGAGAGTAAATCAGACTTCAAAGAAAAATATATAAATCACATCGCTGAAGATGTCATTCTTGCAACGCCGATGACCATAGTGCTCGACAGCGGGAACGGGGCAGCAGGGGAAATCGCCCCTGAACTGTTTGAAGAACTGGGCTGCAATACCATCCCTTTATTCTCGGAAATTGACGGCAACTTTCCCAACCACCACCCAGACCCCAGCCGCGAAGAAAACCTCGAAGCACTCAAAAACGCCGTCAAGGAAAATGATGCAGATCTCGGCATCGCTTTTGACGGTGATGGTGATCGCATCGGCATCGTCACGCCGTCAGGAAAAGTTATCTGGCCCGACCGCTTGATGATGCTTTACGCCAAAGACCTGCTGGTTCGCAACCCCGGCGCTGACATCATCTTCGACGTAAAATGCAGCCGACGCCTGCCTGAGCTAATCACCAACCTTGGCGGAAGACCCTTAATGTGGAAGACCGGCCACTCGATGATTAAGGGCAAATTAAAAGAAATGAATGCCGCTTTGGCAGGAGAAATGAGCGGGCATATTTTCTTTAACGACCGTTGGTTTGGCTTTGACGATGCTCTGTATAGCGGTGCACGTCTACTGGAAATTTTATCCACCGAGAGCGAAGGCGTGGAACAAGTGTTCGCAGACTTACCGGAAAACCTCGCAACACCCGAAATTCTTATCTCTGTACCCGAAGAGCGAAAATTCCAGATTATTAAATCACTCGAAGAAAAAGGGCAGTTCGGTAGCGGAAAAGTCAACACCATCGACGGAGTGCGCGTCGACTTCCCCAAAGCCTGGGGCCTGGTTCGTGCTTCCAACACCACGCCCGCACTCACCGCGCGCTTTGAGGCCCACAACGAGGAAGCACTGGAGCAAATAAAAGGTTTATTCCAGAAGCAGCTACAAATGGTGGACGAGAACCTCATCATTAATACTAATGGCTAAACCGACAATTACCTGCCCACCAGCCCCCCAAACTCGAATACCACGGCGCTTTTCGGTAGTATCCGCTACTGAAGAGCGTACTCGCCCACGCTTAACGTTTTTAGACACCTTTACGCTAGAAAAAACAGCGTCTGCGTAAGGGCCTCTTTCCGCATTATTGAGGTTTCATCCAACGTGGTAAATCCTGACAAAAACAGCCCCAGCCCGGATATCACAGCGCAAGTACTCACCGAAGCGCTACCCTATATCCGCAAATTCAGCGGTAAAACGATTGTCGTTAAATATGGTGGCAACGCCATGACCGATGAAAGCCTAAAAAGCAGCTTTGCCAAAAATGTCGTACTGATGAAACTGGTGGGTATTAACCCCGTCGTGGTGCACGGTGGCGGGCCTCAAATCGGCGAGCTACTGAGTAAAATCGGCAAAGAGAGTTCCTTTGTTGACGGCATGCGTGTCACCGACAGCGAAACCATGGATGTGGTAGAGATGGTTCTCGGCGGCTTGGTGAACAAAGACATCGTGAACCTCATTAACCATAATGGCGGGCGCGCCATCGGCCTTAGCGGCAAAGACGGACCCTTAATTCGGGCCAAAAAACTACATATCAATAAAGCCAACGAAGACTTGATGGCCCCGGAAATCATCGATATTGGCCACGTGGGATCAGTACAGTCCATCGATACCAGTGTTATCGATATGTTGGTGAAAAGTAATTTTATTCCCGTCATCGCACCCATTGGGGTCGATGACGAGGGCATCTCCTACAATATCAACGCCGACCTGGTGGCAGGCAAAATTGCCGAGGTTATGCGGGCTGAGAAACTATTACTCCTCACCAATGTTGCCGGATTACAAGATAAATCTGGCGAGGTTCTAACCGGCTTGACCACCAGGCAAGTGGATGATCTAATCGCCGATGGAACCATCTATGGCGGCATGCTGCCAAAAATCACCTGCGCACTGGATGCAGTCAAAAATGGCACGGTCAGCGCACACATCATAGATGGCAGGGTTTCCAATGCTTTGTTACTTGAAGTGTTCACAGACACTGGGGTTGGCACGCTCATTACCAACAAGTTATAAGCACGCAGCCAAAACGAAAACAATAAAGGGCATCTCTAAAAATTAGAATTTTTATTCGAGAGCAAGGAAGCACCGCACGGAAACCCGCAGTGTACTAAGGCTACATGAGGAGTTGAGTACCGAGCTGACGCCGCTATCGGGTAAAAAGGCAATTTTCAGAGATACCCTAAAGAGATAAAAATGCCTGGACGAACCAAAACATGCAAGCGCCAGCAAATACTTAACGCCTTGACAAGCATGCTGGAAAAAAGCCCTGGTGGGCGAGTTACTACGGCAAAACTGGCTGATGAACTGGGCATGTCCGAAGCCGCTATTTACCGTCACTTTCCCAGTAAAACAAAAATATTTGAAGGTTTGATAGAGCAGATAGACGACACCCTGTTCAAGCGCATTAACGACCTCCGTTGCGATGCCAGCAGTGCGTTGGATTATTGTGAACAGACGCTCGCCACAATCCTTTCATTTTCCGAAGCCAACCCGGGTTTGAGCCGCATCCTATCTGGCGATGCCTTAGCGGGCGAAGCGGAGCGCCTTAGATCGAAAGCTCTGGAGATGAACGAGCGATTAGAAGCCTTGTTAAGCAAAGCCATTAGTGATGCAGAAAGAAATGATGGCATGATTCCAAGCATACCTGCCACTGCTGCCGCCAACCTGATTTTTTCCACCATTGAAGGGCGAATAAGCCAATTCGTGCGTAGCGGGTTTAAACGCATGCCCACCACTCACTGGCCACTACAGTGGCAGCACCTCTCACAAAACCTGTTTTCAACAACCCCCCATCAGGGAGTTTGTTGAATTTTCAAGTCCTTACTTGGTTTACTCAGCAGCGCCCTGAGCTCCTGAACATCCTTCTCGAAGCGTAAGCGGGTTTCCTCTTTTTCCAGCTCCCTTTTAGAGATTTCTTCCCGCGCAGCGGTAATCTGCCGATCAAGTCGTTCCACCTTTCCAACGATATTTGCGTGAACCTCTCGCCCCCTGCGCTCAAGGTCTGCCGCCTTCTCCGTTTCTCTTTTTTTCTGAGCTAACAACCTGGCGATAACCCCTTTTTTTACGCCTATCTGACTATCAAGCATGTCCATACGCCTATCCCGTGCCAGCTCTGCATCCTCAGGCCCTGAATAGGTTTTAAGCAGTTTTCTTAAGGCCTTTTGTCGTTTTTTCTCCTCGTGAAATTCTTTTTTCTGCTCTTCCGTCATCGCGGGAGGAATCACCTCCACAACGTAACCTTTATCATTTAATACCTTGTAACCTTTATGAATAAATGCCTTTGGCACGCGGTCATTAAGCACCGTTCTGCCTTTGTCATCCTCATACTGGTATAAGCGCCCAGCCCACAGATTTAATGAAAAAAAGGTCATTACTGCCAGACAGATAAAACGGCTGATAAATAAGTTGTTGCGCAAGCGGAGGTCTCATCATTAAGGTTGAAACGAAATAGAAGGAGCCTTTGAGCGACAAAAGACTTTAGTTTCAGTTGCCAGCAGGAGGCGTTACGTGCGAGTAAAAGAAGGCGCTCGCAAGATCCCAGCTACTTAAAGTCTAGCCCAAAGACGACGCGATGAAACCCAAAAACAGACTTCATCGCTTCGATTCTCTCCAAGTTGAGAGTCATTACTCAGTCTAAGAGATACCGAAATCCCTTCTGTAATTCTGCATAGCCACCAGGTGCGCATCGTTTTCTGGAGCCTCCCCAAGGAACTCCACCAGGTGGCTCATGGTAACAATGCTCACAACCGGGATGCCAAATTGCTGCTCAACTTCCTGTATTGCAGACAAATCGCCGCTACCACGCTCTTGCCGATCCATAGCCACCAAAACGGCAGCTGGCTTTGCTTCAAGCTTTTCAAGCAGGGCCATCACTTCCCTTACCGCTGTCCCGGCAGTAATGACATCATCCACAATCAAGACCTTGCCAAGCAGCTCAGCCCCCACAAGGGTGCCACCCTCACCGTGATCCTTCGCTTCTTTACGATTAAAGGCAAAGGGCTTATCAACGCCAAATTTATCCGCCAATGCCACCGCCATACTGGTGGCAATAGGGATGCCCTTGTAAGCTGGGCCAAAAATGACATCGTAATCAATGCCCGCGTCCTGAATCGCCTCAGCATAAAATCGACCCAGCCTGGCAGCGGCCTGCCCGGTATTAAATAAACCCGCATTAAAAAAGTAAGGGCTAACACGCCCCGATTTCAGGGTAAATTCACCAAAGCGTAAGACTTGGTGATCAATAGCAAAGCGGATAAACTCTCGTTGGTAATCTTGCATAAGACCTACCACTGCAAAGCATGTTGCTGAGCTTTAACCAAATCCTGGATGCCTTTCTCGGCAAGATCCAGCAGTGCATCATTCTCGGCGCGACTAAAGGAATCGCCCTCTGCTGTGCCCTGTATTTCCACAAAACCGCCCTGCTGAGTCATCACTACATTCATGTCGGTATCGGCATTGGAATCTTCGATATAATCAAGATCAAGCACTGGCGTGCCCTTGTATACACCCACCGAGACCGAGGCAATCAGCCCGATCAAAGGGTCATCCTTCACCATTTTTTTATTTAACATATGGGTGAAAGCATCTACCAGGGCCACACTGGCGCCCGTTATTGCAGCGGTACGCGTTCCACCGTCAGCTTGAATGACATCACAGTCAAGCGTAATGGTGTTTTCACCCATGGCCTTCAGGTTTGTGGCGGCACGCAAGGATCGCCCAATCAAACGTTGAATCTCAAGAGTACGTCCACCCTGTTTGCCACGCGATGCCTCACGATGCATACGAGAATTAGTGGAGCGCGGTAGCATGCCATATTCAGCCGTAACCCATCCTCGCCCCTGGCCCCTCATAAAACGCGGCACGCCTTGGTCAACCGAAGCATTACAAAGCACTTTTGTGTTGCCAAATTCCACCAGCACAGAGCCTTCCGCATGGCAGGTGTATTCGCGGGTAATTTTAATTTCTCGTAATTGATCGGGTGCTCGGCCACTTGGACGCATAAATGTTGATTCCTATATATAAGGGTTAAAAACAAATTCAAAACCGGTGCATAGTATAAACTTTTGTGCCCACTGATAGCACCCACATTCAGAAAAGCGATTGCCGCACAAAGCGGGAACTGCTTCAATATTACCCCCAAATATGTGGCTACAGCCCTATCAACGAGAAGAAACCCATGATCCGCAGTATGACCGGCTTTTCAAGACAGCAAAGCAACCTCGATGAAACCCAACTGGTTTGGGAGGTGCGCTCCGTCAATCATCGTTACCTTGAGCTGGCCATTCGCCTCCCAGACAACCTGCGCCACCTTGAAGAAGCCGTGCGCAAACAACTTAAAAACCACCTGCAGCGTGGCAAAATTGAATGCAGTCTAAAACTCAATCACCTTGGTAGCGAACATGGTAGCATTCAGATTAACCAAACCCTGCTGGAAAACCTTGTCCAGCATTGCGAAACGCTCAACCAACAGCTCAGCAACCCCGCCCCCTTATCCGCCATCGAGCTGCTTCAATGGCCAGGCGCCACCCAAGAGATGAAAGTAGATGGCTCACTACTGGCAGAAAAAATTCTCGACTTGCTTAACACCACGCTTATTGACTTGAGCGCCAGCCGTGAGCGCGAAGGACTGTCACTCAAAGGTTTTTTGCAGGAGCGTAATCAGTCGATTCAGGAACAAACCAACGCCATTCGCGAACGCTTGCCCGAGCTCAGCAGTCGCTACCGCGAAAAACTGCTCTCGCGACTTAATGAACTCGATTTGGATACGCACAACGAACGTATCGAGCAAGAGCTGGTAATCATTGCCCAAAAACTCGACATCAGCGAAGAACTGGATCGCCTTCAGCACCACTGCGAAGAAGTCACCCGTGTATTGGAGAAAGGCGGTGCCGTAGGCCGGCGTCTCGATTTTCTTATGCAGGAATTCAATCGCGAGGCCAATACCTTGGCATCAAAATCCAACAGTAACGACAACACCCTCTCAGCAGTGGAGCTCAAGGTGCTAATCGAACAAATGCGCGAACAGGTGCAGAATATTGAATAGGAGCATGTTAACGTAAAAATGCTAGGCACTCCCTAATCGATCACCAAGCAAGAGTCCAGTTATGAGCGGCACACTATTTATTATTTCAGCACCATCCGGTGCAGGTAAAACCAGCCTATTAAGCAAACTTGTGCAGGAACAAGTCGACATCCGCACCTCGGTATCCCACACTACCCGTGAAAAACGCCCCGGTGAAGAGGATGGCAGTGACTACCACTTCATTACCGTCGAAGCTTTCCAGAAAATGACCAGCGAAGCCGCCTTTTTGGAGCAAGCAGAGGTTTTTGGTAACTACTATGGTACGGAAGAGGCATGGGTCGATGCCCAGCTGAACCAAAACACCGATATTATTCTTGAGATTGATTGGCAAGGTGCTCAACAGGTTCGCAAGCTGAAGCCAGAAGCCGTTTCGATTTTTATCCTTCCTCCTTCAAAAGAGGCACTTTTTGAAAGGCTCAACGGCAGAGGCCAGGACAGCGGCGAGGTTATCAATAAAAGAATGGCTCAGGCCGAAGAGGAAATGTCCCACTTTCTTGAGTATGACTATGTTGTAATTAACGACCAGTTTAATGAAGCGCTGGAACAGCTCAAAGCCATTTTCATGTCACAGCGATTACGATTAAAAAACCAAAAAATAAAGCAGGACAAACTGCTAAAACAGCTTTTAGCTTGAGCTAAAGCTAGTCAATACACTATAATTGCCTGTTCTCAACCAAAACAGCTAATGGAGCCCTCCCGAGATGGCGCGAGTTACCGTAGAAGATTGCCTAAAACACGTAGAAAACCGTTTCGAACTGGTATTACTTGCCAGCAAGCGCGCACGCCAAATTGCCACGGGCGGCAAAGACCCCTTGGTTGAGTGGGAAAATGATAAGCCTACGGTTGTGGCCCTACGTGAAATTTCAGAAGAACTTATCACCCCTTCAAATATCGACACGCTGGACAAACCAGAACCTCAAGAAGAAAACCTCGAGCTTATCTAAACGACAGCTTGCAAAATATTGTTAAAGCCAGCCAGTCCAGTGCTGGCTTTCAGTTTCCCGCCTAAGCCCCCCCGCTATTCACATGCAAAACGACGCAGCAGATCCTCGCAAGTACCAATAGCCATAAACAAACGCAGCGCTCCCTTTATCCTCTCTCAGCCATTCAACACGCAGACATGGACAAGTGTCACTTATGGCAGTAGTCTTAACCTTGCTTGCGCGAGTAATAAAGGCACTTTGCTCAAAGTGCCTAAATCATACGGGAGATAGCTAGTTGCAAACTATAGACGATCTCACTGATCGCCTGTCTACATATCTTGAAAAAGATTACACACAGCAAATTGCAGAAGCTTATTACTTTGCCGAGCATCACCACGAAGGACAGTTTCGCCGTAGTGGTGAGCCTTATATCACCCATCCTCTCGCTGTAGCCTACATTCTTTCTGATATGCATATGGACCATCAAAGCCTGATGGCTGCATTGCTGCATGATGTTATCGAAGACACCGACGCCACCAAGGAGGAAGTAGCCGAAAAATTCGGCTCAGTCGTGGCAGAGCTGGTGGATGGCGTCAGCAAAATCTCCCAGATCAAATTTGAATCCCGCGCCATTGCTCAGGCAGAAAACTTTCGCAAAATGGTTCTGGCCATGACCCAGGATATTCGCGTTATTTTAGTAAAACTGTCTGACCGCTTACACAACATGCGCACGCTGGGAGTGCTGCAACCAAAAAAACGCCGCCGCATCGCCACGGAAACTCTGGAAATATACGCCCCCATTGCCAACCGACTGGGGATGAATAGCTTCCGCATAGAATTTGAAGATCTTGGCTTTTCTGCCCTCTACCCCTTGCGCGCACAACTCATCGAAAAAGCCGTCCAAAAGGCCATTGGAAATCGCGATGAGATCATGTCCCACCTCAATGAGACCATTGACAAGCGCCTTATCGACGAGAATATCAATGCGCGAGTGGTGAGTCGCCAGAAGCACCTCTATAGCATCTACAACAAGATGCGCGACAGCCGTAAACCCTTCGATGAAATCATGGATGTATTCGGTTTCCGAATCATTACTGCGAATGTGGACACCTGCTATCGCACCCTGGGAACTATACACAACCTCTATCTGCCAATTCCCGGTCGCTTCAAGGATTACATAGCCATCCCCAAAGCCAACGGCTACCAGTCTCTTCACACCACGGTAAAGGGCCTGAATGGCGTACCCATCGAAGTGCAAATCCGCACAGAAGAAATGGAAGCCATGGCCAACAATGGCATCGCTGCCCACTGGCTCTATAAAAGCGACGACGAACTGAGCCCACATCACGCCCAGTCACGTGCGCACGAGTGGATGAAAAGCCTCCTAGATATTCAACAACAAGCGGGCAGCTCTCTGGAGTTTATCGAAAACGTCAAAATAGACCTTTTCCCAGACGAAGTTTATATCTTTACCCCCAAGGGTAATATTTTGGAGCTACCTGCCGGCGCAACACCCATCGACTTCGCCTATGCCGTACACACTGATGTGGGTAATCGATGCGTAGCAGCGCGCGTTGACAACCGCCTTTCGCCCCTCAGCGCACCACTACAAAGCGGGCAAACCGTACAAATCATTACCACCTCCGGCGCCCAGCCAAACCCTTCTTGGCTCAGCTTTGTTATTACCAGTAAGGCACGCAGTAATATTCGCCACTACCTGAAGCATAAGCGCCAATCAGAATCCGTCAGCCTTGGCGAGCGCCTGTTAAATGCCTCACTCAGTCAACTAAACAGCTCACTGGCCGATCTTTCTGAAGACACGATGGAGAGAGCACTGCAGGAGTATGGCTTTAAAACCCGTGACGAGCTGCTTGAGGACATCGGCCTCGGCAATAGAATGGCGCAGATTATTGCTCGCCAGCTTTTAAATGAAACAGAGAGTACAGCCGATGAAGAGCGCCCTGGCAAACTCAATGCCCTGGCCATCAAAGGCACCGAAGGAATGGTTATCACCTTTGCCAAGTGCTGCCACCCTATCCCCGGCGATGCCATCGTAGGACACTTAAGTTCGGGAAGAGGAATCGTTGTACACAGCGATCATTGCAATAACATTCAAGGCCGCGAACAGAAATCAGAAAAGTACATCCCCGTGGTCTGGTCGGACGAGGTGGAAGGCGAATACCAGGCAGAAATTCGCGTTGAACTGGAAAACCAACGTGGCGCACTGGCCGTCATAGCAAACGCCATTACCCGCTCTAACGCTAATGTTGAGTCCATAAACATGGAAGAAAAAAGCGCTAATTACAATGTTATACGGTTAATTATTTCAGTGCAGGACCGCATTCATCTGGCCCGCGCCATTAAGCGACTCAGAGCCATTAAAACCATATCAAAAATCACCCGTGTAAAATCCTGACACTTCGCTATAGAATCCCTTTGCGCTAACTCGTAAACAAGGCATCTATCATGATAAAGAAAGAAGTAATTTCTACCGAAAACGCACCTCAAGCCATTGGCACCTACTCTCAAGCCGTTAAAGTACAAAATACCGTTTACCTTTCAGGGCAAATCCCCCTTGATCCCAAAAGCATGGAAATTATTGAAGGCGATATCGAAGCCCATATCACCCAGGTTTTTGAAAACCTCAAGGCAGTTTGCGACGCCGCAGGCGGCACGCTGAATGATATCGTTAAACTGAATATTTTCCTCACTGATTTAGGAAACTTCGCATTGGTAAACGAAGTAATGTCCCGTTATTTTGACCAGCCCTATCCTGCACGCGCAGCCATTGGCGTTGCCTCGCTGCCCAAAGGGGTGGGCGTCGAAATGGATGGCATTCTGCTTACTGATGCATAGAGCCATCAGACCGCACACATGCCCCTAAGCGCTGACGAAAACTTCTCCCAGCCCCTGACGAAACTCAAAGGGGTTGGCCCCAGCTTGGCGGAAAAGTTTGGGCGTTTGCACATTCACCGCTGTATTGACCTTCTCTTCCACCTTCCCCACCGCTACGAAGATCGCACCCGCATCACCCCCATTGCCCACCTTTTTCCCCACCACCCCGCCGTCATTCAAGGAAAAATAATCAGTTGCGAAGTAGCTCTAGGGCGCAAGCGCAGCCTGCTTTGCCGTATTAAAGACAATAGCGGCATCATCGGCCTGCGGTTTTATTATTTTACGACGGCTCAAAAAAACCAGTTTGCTCCAGGGAAGGATATTCGTTGCTACGGGGAAGTCAGGCAAGGCAGCACCGGCCTAGAGATTTACCACCCCGAATATGAACTCGGTGAAAACAGTATCCAAGCTCTACCCCAAACACTGACCCCCATCTACCCAGCCACCGAAGGCCTCACACAGCAAAGAATCACAAAGGTGGTCGCTCAGGTGCTGACGCAGTTTAAACAAAACGCAACACTCATTTTGCCCGACTACCTTCCCACAAAAATATGCCAGCAATATCAACTGCCATCACTTAAGGACGCACTGCTTTATCTGCATGAGCCACCACCTGATGCGAAGCTCGATCAAATTGCCGAAAAACAACACCCCTGCCAACAGCGACTAGCCTTTGAGGAGCTGATTAGCCATAGTCTCAGTCTGTTAAACCTAAGGCAACAGCTACGCCACCACCCAGCCCCACCCTTGTGCGACCAGGTGAGCGTCACTCCCAAATTTCTGCAGCAATTGGCTTTTACGCTGACCGGCGCGCAACAGCGGGTGTGGAGAGAAATATCCCAAGATCTGACTCAAGAAGCACCGATGCTGCGACTGGTGCAAGGAGATGTAGGTTCCGGCAAGACCGTTATTGCCGCCTTAGCCGCCTTACGTGCAATCGAAAACGGCTACCAAGCCGCCATCATGGCGCCCACGGAAATTCTCGCCGAACAGCATTTCATCACCTTCAGCGATTGGCTTGAACCCCTAAACATAAAACTCAGCTGGTTAAGCGGAAAAACCAAAGGCAAAGCTCGCCAACAAGCTCTCGAAAATCTAAAAAGTGGTGATACCCAGTTACTGATCGGTACTCACGCTCTGTTTCAGGACGATGTGATTTTTTCCAAACTGGGCATTATCATTATTGATGAACAGCACCGTTTTGGCGTACACCAGCGCCTGACTTTGAAACAGAAAAGTGAAAGCGGGGCATTAAGTTGCCACCAACTGGTTATGACTGCCACCCCTATCCCCCGCTCATTGGCCATGTGTGCCTACGGCGAGCTAGATAACTCGATTATCGATGAGCTACCTCCCGGCAGAACGCCAGTCAAAACCATAGTGCTGCCCGACTCCCGCCGCGAAGAAGTCATCGAACGCATTCGCCAAGCATGCACCAACAAAAAACAGATCTACTGGGTCTGCACCCTGATTGAAGAATCGGAGCAGCTGCAGTGCCAAGCGGCGGAAAAAAGCGCAGAAGAGCTTATGCTAGCCATTCCGAATGCCAATATTGCCCTGATTCATGGCCGTCTCAACAGCCAGGATAAAGCCAATATTATGGCGAGATTTAAAGCCGGCGAGGTAGACCTACTGGTCGCCACCACCGTGATTGAGGTTGGAGTCAATGTCCCCAACGCCAGCCTTATGGTCATAGAAAACCCCGAAAGGCTAGGGCTGGCACAGCTTCATCAACTACGAGGCCGTGTAGGTCGGGGTGCCATCGAAAGCTTCTGCCTGCTGCTTTATCATCCACCGCTTTCCGCCCAAAGCAAAGCGCGCCTTAAAGTAATGCGCGAGTCTAATGATGGCTTCGTTGTTGCTGAAGAAGACCTGGCACTGCGTGGTCCAGGGGAGCTGCTCGGCACCCGACAAACCGGTGATATTGCTTTTCGTATCGCCGACCTACAGTGCCACGTCGATCTTATAGAACACGCCCAGCTTGTAGCAAACACCCTTCATGCAAAGGCGGACGAAAGTGTCATAGACGCCCTTATCAAACGCTGGCTGCCCCAGGGCGAACAATACGCCCAGGTTTAATGCGCATCAGATTAACTTAGTTAAGTTTTGTTCACGCCACTCCCTGCCAGCAAGAATATTCCTATACTGATGAGGTAGGCCTTTCGCACAGCAAATCTGACAAGCTAAACCTTCATGGAGAAAACAATGCCACTTTCGGCCCCAGTTCAAGAATACCTGGCATCAGAGAAAATTGAATACGACATCACTGAACTGGCACTCAGCCAGGAAAACAAATCACCCTCCACCCCCTCGTCCCTTGCCACGCGAATAATTCTTGAGGACGAGCTTGGCAGAGCACAAGTACTGATTCCCTGGGCCAGCCTTCTCGACCTTTGTACACTGAATGAAAGCTTTGGTAGAAACTGGAGAGCGCCAGCACAGGAAGGGAAAGCAGAAAATAATGAAAATGAGACCAACAACTTAACCACCTTACCACTACCGGAAGACGGGCTACTGCTTGTAGATCGGCACCTGCTCAAGCTGGATCCGATCTACCTGGAATCCGGTGAAGACAATGTCTACATTAAACTCGGCCAGAAGGACTTTGCCCGCCTGACCCAACGCGCCCAAGTGGATCGCTATTGCAAGCCACTCAAGCCTCTTATCAAAGCATCACTGGATGAAGAAAGCGACATCCATAGTATTCATAAAGCGGTAGAAAGCTTTACCACACGCAGGATTAAAAGCCGACTGAATGAAACACTCGAAATACCACCGTTGCCCGTCAGCGTAGAAAAGGTGATTCGTTTGCGTATTGACCCCAACGCCTCAGTGGAAGAGCTTACTGAGGTAGTTGCCATGGATCCAGGCTTAGCAGCACAAATCATTAGCTGGGCTGCATCGCCATTCTACGCGGTCCCTGGAAAAATTCGCTCTATCGAAGATGCCATCGTTCGTGTTTTGGGTTTTGAGCTAGTGGTGAACCTCGCCATTGGCCTTGCCATAGGGAAAACCCTGCAACTACCTAAGGATCATCCCTACAACCAAAGCCCTTATTGGCAACAAGCCATTACCACTGCCACGGTAATGGAACAACTGTCTCGCCTTCATCCCAGCAGAAACCGCCCCGCCAGAGGGTTGGCCTACCTGTCCGGCCTGTTACACAACTTTGGTTACCTGGTCATCGGCCACACCTTCCCGCCTCACTTTTCTTTGTTGTGTCGTTTGATTGAAGCCAACCCTCATGTCCCCGCCACTTGTATCGACCAGCACTTATTCGGCATGACGCGCGACCAAATCAGCAGCTGCCTGTTTGAGAGCTGGAGCTTACCCGAAGAAGTAATTAAAGCCGTGCGCTGGCAGCAGTTACCCAGCTACCAAGGCCCCTACGCCAGTTATGCCAACCTTCTCTGCCTTAGCCAGCTGTTAATCAACGAGGCATCGCAAACACCTGGTAGTTGTCTTATGACACCTCTACAAACCAGTGAACTCTATGAGCGCCTGGGCATCGACCCCGATGAGGCAAAAGAAGTGGTGAACAAGGTAATGGCAAGTCAAGATGAATTAGAGGGTTTTAGTAAGGGCTTTTGCTAATAAAGAAAAGAGGTCTATTGATTCAGCATGGAGCCAAGCTCTACGTACCACATAAAAAGAGAGAGGTCGCCTTGCACTTCCACTTCTTTATCCTGCATCGCCTGCATAAAAGCAAGGCGCTTTCCCACTGCGGTTAATATCCGCGTACCGATCACTGCATCAGCAAAAACAATGACCAAATCAGGGGCTGGATGCGCGCCCCAGGCGCTGCTAATTCGCTGATCAGATACCAAAAAATGACGGCAGATTAAGCCGTTACGTGTCTGCAATTGAAAGCTGATATTCTTATCACTTAGGTAGGCCTGAACCTTGGCGTCATGACAACTTTTACGCTGCATCTTCCAGCTTAGGCCAGAAATAAGGGCTATAAATTTTGCACTCAGAAAGGCCCGACTGCTTAGTAGCTGCTCCACTAAAGCCGCCCGCTGCTTCACTGATTTACTGCCAGCTTTAATTTCGTTCCTGCCCTGAATATGGCAGTTTCATGTGCTGCGATTTGAATGGTTGCGCCATCACGAGGGTTTCGCCCAGAGCGGGCATTACGATGGCGCTTCACAAAACTACCAAAACCAGGAATTTGCACCTGGCCATCCTGCGCTACACCGAGAATAATTTCTTCAAAGGCGCTGGCGACAATTTCACCCGCCAACTCCTTTGAAATGCTCAGTGCCTCAGCAACCGCCGCATCCAGCTCAGGTTTTCTAATGGTTTTGGATGTCATACGTTTCCAACAGGTGCTTAGTCAGATCGACCCGCACGCTTACGCTCATGCTCCTTCAACAGCTTCTTGCGAATACGGATATGATTTGGCGTTACTTCAACCAGCTCATCGTCCTCAACAAACTCTAGGGCCTGCTCCAGTGTCATACGAATAGGCACAGTAAGAACGATATTTTCATCGGTACCCGCCGCACGAATATTGGTCAACTGTTTCGCCTTGGTGGGGTTGACCACCAGATCATTGCCGCGGGAGTGAATACCCACAACCATACCTTCATACACATCGATATTCGGGTCTATCATCAAGCGGCCGCGACCCTGAAGGTTAAACAAGGCAAAAGCCAATACCTTGCCATTAACCATGGATACCAATACACCGTTCTGACGCTTGGCGACATCACCGTCTTTCACTTCCCCATAATGGGAAAAAGTGCTGGTCATAATGCCCGTTCCAGAAGTCTGGGTCATAAACTGGCTACGAAAACCGATCATGCCCCTTGAGGGCACCACGTAATCAAGGCGAACACGCCCTTTTCCGTCGGAAATCATGTTTTTGAGTTCGCCTTTACGCAGACCTAGGGCTTCCATAATGCCGCCCTGGTGTTCATCCTGCACATCAATACTGACTTCTTCATAGGGCTCCGTTATCACCCCATCCTCTTCTTTAAGAATAACTTCTGGGCGCGATACACCCAGCTCAAAGCCTTCACGCCTCATAGTTTCAATGAGTACGGAAAGATGCAGCTCGCCCCGCCCCGATACTTTGAACTTATCAGGGCTTTCGGTATCTTCGACGCGAAGTGCCACATTATGGAGCAACTCCCTTTGAAGACGTTCGCGGATATTTCGCGAGGTAACAAACTTGCCATCTTTACCAGCAAAAGGAGAGTTATTGACCTGGAAGGTCATGGACACAGTGGGTTCGTCCACCGACAAAGCAGGCCGTGCTTCGGGGTGTTTAGGGTCACACAGAGTGTCGGAGATATGCAGATCCTCGATCCCAGTGATACAAATAATGTCACCAGCTGATGCCTCTGGCACTTCGACCCGCTCAAGCCCCATATAACCCATTACCTGCAAAATACGCGCACTGCGAGGTTTCTCACCTTCCTTACCCACCACCACAATCTGCGAATTGGTAGCAACTTTTCCTCGGCTCACACGGCCAATGCCGATCACGCCAACGTAACTGGAATAATCCAGAGAGCTAATCTGCATTTGAAAGGGGCCATCAACATCTACATCGGGCGCGGACACCCGATCTACGATCGCTTGAAACAGCGGCTCCATGTCTTCGCTCATTTCTTCCGGATCAAGACCCGCAATACCGTTAAGCGCAGAGGCATAAATAATGGGGAAATCGAGTTGCTCGTCGGTCGCACCGAGATTATCAAATAGGTCAAATACCTGGTCAACCACCCAATCAGGCCGAGCACCCGGGCGGTCAATTTTATTGATGACCACAATGGGCTTTAGCCCCTGTGCGAAAGCTTTAGATGTCACAAAGCGTGTTTGAGGCATAGGCCCATCCACAGCGTCCACAAGCAGAAGCACCGAGTCCACCATGGATAACACGCGTTCAACCTCACCACCAAAATCAGCATGGCCTGGGGTATCCACTATGTTGATACGGTAATCATTCCATTTCACCGCTGTATTCTTGGAAAGAATGGTAATGCCACGCTCTTTCTCCAAATCATTGGAGTCCATAACCCTTTCTTCGGCCTCTCCACGCTCACCGAGTGTGCCTGATTGCTGCAGCAGCTTGTCCACCAATGTGGTTTTGCCATGGTCAACGTGAGCAATGATGGCAACATTACGTATATTCTCAATCACAGTTTACTACCCCTGGTAAATATGGGACGCGAGTATACCTGAACACACGATTCCCACAACAAAAGCGCGACCCTAGCTACAAAAAGACGCATAAAAATTTTAACCGGTGCAAAGTAAATATCGGTTAAAATGGCCGGCTGGTAACTTAACGCAGAATTATGACAACTTAGAGGTATAAAGCATCGTGAGTTTGAAACGCAAAGCAATCGCCCTGGTTTCAGGTGGCCTAGACTCCATGCTTGCAGTAAAAGTAGTGCAAGAACAGGGCATTGAAGTAGAGGGGGTTAACTTTTACACCGGCTTCTGCGTAGAAGGCCATACACACGCTATTCGCAAAAAGGATGCAAAAAAAGAGAAACGCAATAATGCGCTCTGGGTTGCAGAGACACTGGGCATTAAGCTGCATATCGAAGACATATCCGAAGAGTACAAGGATATCGTCATCAACCCCAAACACGGCTACGGACAAAACCTAAACCCCTGCCTAGACTGCAAAGTCTTTATGGTGAACCAGGCGCAGCTCATGCTCAATCGCGCCAGAGATCTCGCCGACGATGGCGGTTTCGACTTTATTATTACCGGTGAAGTCATCGGGCAGCGGCCAAAATCCCAGCGCAAAGAAACCATGCCCCTCATTGCCCGCGAGTCGGGCGCAACAGATAGACTACTTCGCCCTTTGTGCGCCAAAAACTTACCCCCAACCCTGCCTGAACTAGAGGGCTGGGTGAACAGGGATGAGCTGCATGACTTCTCGGGCAGGAACAGAAAGCCCCAGATGGAGCTAGCAGCAAAGTACGGTCTAGATGAATACGCCCAACCCGCCGGAGGCTGTTGTTTTCTTACCGACAAATCCTACTCCGATAAACTTTCCGACCTTTGGCAAGCGCGCGGAGAGAGACGCTATGAACTGGATGACATTATGTTACTGAAAGTAGGCCGTCATCTTCGCCCCAAAGAAAACTTTAAAATGATCATCAGCCGGGAAGAAGGTGAAAACCGTTTTCTCGAAGGTTACCGCAAAGCCTTCACCCACCTTGTTTGCACCAGCCACCCTGGGCCTCTCACGCTGATTGATGGCGACCCCAGCGAAGATGATCTCAAGCTGGCCGCTCGTATTTCGACCCGTTTTAGTAAAGCCCGCGAAGCAACAGAAGCCACCGTTGAAATCCACTATAAGGGCGGCGTGGTTAAACCCCTTAATATCAAACCAATGTCTGCCAATGACGTGAAGCCGGAGTGGCACATATGAATACAGACGCCGTACACACGGCGACCCTGGACACACGCGGGCTGCTTTGCCCCATGCCCGTCATCAAAACCCAAAATAAAATCAAAACCATGGAGAACGGTGAAACTCTACTCGTTATCGCAACGGATCCCGGCGTGAAGCAAGACATACCTACCTGGTGCCGTATCAATGGACATGAAGTGCTAGACATCTCCGAGAAGCAACTGGATATTCTCATTAGTATAAAAGTAGAAAGATAAGCCCAGAAAATGAGGCAAATCGCACCATCATGGCGCAATTTGCCTCATTGTAGTGCGTCACTCTCCCTTATAGCCCTCAATTCCCCCTCACTTCAACAAGATCCCCCCCTTTTTAAACTGGTACAAGTTTTGTATAGGTAAATGGCCTATTTTGTGGCCAGCCAGAACTAGGCGGCAGCAAAAATTCAGCGTAAACTCGCGAAAGCAAAATAGAAACTGTGCTTGGTTGCGACTTGCTAGCGCCCTCGGTGGGCCGACACTCAGCGCCCTTTAAGACTGATTCAAAGAAGGAAAATATTATGTCCGAAAAGACTCTAAGCTTAATTAAAGAACATGAAGTACGCTGGATAGATATGCGCTTCACTGACACGCATGGTAAAGAACAGCACGTTACGATCCCTACCAGCGAAGTAGGCGACGATTTTTTTGAAGAAGGAAAAATGTTTGACGGTTCCTCCATTTCCGGATGGAAAGGCATCAATGAATCAGACATGATCCTTCAGCCTGACGATAGCAGCGCGGTACTAGATCCTTTCACCGACGAATCCACACTCATTATTCGTTGCGACATTATCGAACCAATGACCATGCAAGGTTATGAGCGCGACCCCCGCTCCGTTGCCAAACGTGCAGAAGAATACCTTAAGTCTACCGGCGTCGGTGATACTTGCTACTTCGGTCCAGAACCTGAATTCTTTGTATTTGATGACGTAAAGTGGAGTGCCGACATTAGCGGTGCAAGCTACAGCATTAATTCTGAAGAAGCATCATGGGCCTCTTCCCATTCTTTCGAAGGCGGCAACACTGGACACCGCCCAGGTATAAAAGGCGGCTACTTCCCCGTCCCTCCTGTTGATTCTGCTCACGACCTGCGTGGCGCCATGTGCGGCGCGATGGAGTCCATGGGACTTGAAATTGAAGTGCATCACCATGAAGTAGGTACTGCATGCCAAAATGAAATCGGTGTAAGGTTTAACACCTTAGTAACCAAAGCGGATGAAGTGCAGATTCTTAAGTACTGCGTTCACAACGTTGCCCATGCTTATGGCAAGACAGCGACGTTTATGCCAAAACCACTGGTAGGCGATAATGGAAGCGGCATGCACTGTCACCAATCCATCTCTAAAAATGGCGAAAACGTTTTCGCTGGTGACGAGTACTCAGGCCTTTCCATCGAAGCACTTTACTACATTGGCGGCATCATCAAGCATGCAAAAGCCATTAACGCTTTCGCAAATGCTTCCACCAATTCATACAAGCGCCTGGTGCCAGGGTTTGAAGCACCGGTAATGCTGGCTTACTCTGCTCGCAACCGCTCTGCATCTATCCGTATTCCTTACGTCAGCAGCCCTAGAGCCCGTCGTATCGAAGTACGTTTTCCTGACCCCACAGCCAACCCTTACCTGGCATTCTCCGCCATGTTAATGGCCGGCCTTGACGGTATCGAAAACAAAATCCACCCGGGCGAGGCAGCAGACAAAGACCTCTACGACCTTCCTGCTGAAGAAGCCCTCGCGATTCCGACTGTCGCATCAAGCCTTGAAGAAGCGCTTAATGCCCTGGATGCAGATCGTGGCTTCCTCACCAAGGGGGGTGTGTTCACTGACGATATGATTGATGGCTTTATTGCCCTTAAGCGCGAAGAAGTAGAGCGCGTGAATGGCACAACTCACCCTGTTGAGTTCGATATGTACTACAGCCTCTAGTTGCTCGGCATACATCAGCACCAACAAAAAGGCCTCTTTTGAGGCCTTTTTGATTTTATCTGTCACGCCTTCCATATCAAGGCCTCATGCACCATAATGAACCCATGGGAAATATCGTAAACAGAGCACTTTTAATATCATGCCTCTTGCTAACGCTTCATGGTGCGCAGGCCGCTGTCTATAAAACCGTTGATAAAGATGGCAACGTGAGCTACAGCGACTCACCTAGCAAAAGTGCCGAAGAGCTAGACCTTCCTCCCGTCCCGGTGATCAATATAAGCCCTTCACCCCAACTAAACCTGACACCCAAGCAAGAAATAAAACAAGGGCAGTGGACTTATACCCAACTAGCGATCAAGAAGCCCCAAAGTAATGCAACTATTCGAAACAATGCCGGCAATATTTCGGTAGAGCTTTTAATAGACCCGCCACTGAGGGAAAGCGACACAATCCTATTAAAATCAAATGGCAAAGAAGTGAGTCGAGGCCGATCAAATACACTGGCCATTACTCAGATGAATCGTGGCAGCCACGCACTCCAGGCCATCATCATAAATGCCAATGGCGAAACACTTAGCTCCAGCGAAACCATTACTTTCCACCTCCAGCGTCAATCCCAACTCCTCAACCGCGCCAAGTAGGCCAACTCAGCGCCCAAAAACTCAACACTACCCACGCTCACAGTTAGCCTTTCGCACCAAATCTGTGCACAATATTCTATAGCCATCACTGAACTAGATCCATCCGCCCGGATAAAGCGCATCACCCGGGAAATACACCCTCATTCGGAGCAATAGGCTTAATTATTGCTAGCCTTACCCAACACTAAATAAGCCCTTAAATCTCATGCCAGAAGTTAACACCTGTCAAACTGTTCTAGAGAGCCTCTCTACAGCAATACTTTTACTCGATAAGCAGCTTCGCGTCTTTTATTTAAATCCCGCATGCGAAGACCTGTTCGCCACCAGCGAACAACAACTAAAGGGCAAACCAGCCAGAGAAGTTTTCTTACACGACCTCTCTACCGAAAGCGCCCTATTGGAAACGTTTAAAACCGGCCGCCCATTTACCCGGCGCGAAGCGGAAATCAAAGTCACGGGCAAACCAGCCTTTAAAACGGACTACTCTGTGACACTGCTTTCCGAACCACCTTCTCAGCCCTACCTTCTTCTGGAGTTCCGGCCACTGGAACGCCTGCTTAAAATCAGCAAAGAAGAAGCGGTCATCACCCACCAGCAATCCAATAAAACCCTAATCCGCAGTATTGCCCATGAGGTAAAAAATCCTCTTGGAGGGATTCGTGGCGCCGCACAGCTACTAGCGCGCCTTTTACCTGAGGACTCACTCACCGAGTACACCGACGTCATTATCGCCGAGGTAGATCGCCTTCAACACCTGGTGGATGAGCTTTTGGGGCCTCCCACTGCTCCCAAGCGGGAGGCCGTTAACATCCACGAAGTACTTGAACGCGTGCGGCAACTTATTATTGTGGAAGCCGGGCAAAGCTGTCGTTTTATTTTTGATTACGACATCAGCATCCCCAAGCTTATCGCCGATAAAAACCAACTTATCCAAGCCATTCTTAATATTACGCGCAATGCCTACCAAGCACTTAGCGAAGCATCTGACCAGCTCAGCCCCACTATTACATTACGTACCCGCATAAAAAGGCATATCCCCTTGAGGGGGACACGTTTCCGTCTGGCCGTAAATATCGACATTGAAGATAACGGCCCAGGCATTGACCCGAAATTACTCGAATCGATCTTTTTACCAATGGTCAGCAGTCGCCCGAAGGGCAACGGTTTGGGCTTGTCTATTGCGCAAAACATCATCAACCAGCACAACGGCTTGATTGAGTGTGAAAGCGAGCCGGGAATGACGCGATTCAGTATTACACTACCCTTGGAGCCCGAATATGAATAATGCCAGCATCTGGATCATTGACGACGACAAATCAATCCGCTGGGTGCTGGATAAGGCCCTTTCTCAGGAAGGCCTGGAAACCACAACGTTTGAGTCCGGCGAAACAATCCTCAGAAAACTAGAGAAACAACAACCGGATGTCATCATCACGGACATTCGCATGCCAGGCATAGATGGACTGGAACTTCTGTCCAAGGTTCACCACCAATACCCAGACCTGCCCGTTATTGTGATGACAGCCCACTCAGACCTCGACAGTGCCGTTGCTTCCTTTCAGGGTGGCGCCTTCGAATACCTGCCCAAACCCTTTGATATTGATGAAGCAATTGCCTTGGTTAACCGTGCCGTGGCTTACCGCAACGAACAAATATCCAAGCTCGAACAGGATTTCAGCCTGGCTGACACACCGGAAATCATCGGTGAAGCCCCCGCCATGCAGGAGGTGTTTCGAGCAATTGGCCGCCTGGCACAATCCAACATCACCGTACTTATCAATGGGCAGTCAGGCACCGGAAAAGAGCTGGTCGCGGCGGCCCTACACCGTCATAGTCCCCGCTGCGAACAGCCGTTTATTGCACTGAATATGGCCGCCATCCCCAAAGATCTGATTGAATCAGAGCTATTTGGCCACGAAAAAGGAGCATTTACCGGCGCCAATGCCCAGAGAAGCGGCCGCTTTGAACAAGCCAATGGCGGCACTCTATTTCTGGATGAAATCGGCGACATGCCTTTGGACACCCAAACCCGGCTACTTCGCGTGCTGGCAGACGGCAGCTTTTATCGCGTCGGCGGGCATACCCCCGTGAATGTTGACGTCCGAATCGTCGCCGCCACACATCAAAACCTGGAAACGCTAGTAAAAGAAGGGCGCTTTAGGGAGGATCTTTTTCATCGCCTGAACGTAATTCGCATCCATATCCCTCGCCTCTCCGAACGCCGTGAAGACATCCCGCGCCTCGCAAATCACTTTCTTGTCAAAGCTGCTGAAGAGCTTAATACCGACCCAAAAATACTGCGCCCCGAAACGGTGGAATACCTTTCCATGCTTCCCTGGGCGGGTAATGTCAGGCAGCTAGAAAATGCCTGCCGCTGGGCCACAGTCATGGCTTCAGGGCGGGAAATTCATGTTGATGACCTTCCTCCTGAGTTACTCCAGGAAAGTGAAACCAAAGAAAGCAGTAACAACTGGGAGCAAGCCCTGCGCAACTGGGCCACCCAACAATTAAATATCGGCCAGGAAAAATTACTGGATAGAGCCATTCCCGCTTTTGAGCGCATAATGATCGAAACCGCCCTCAAGCATACTTTAGGACGCAGGCGGGACGCGGCCGAGTTACTGGGCTGGGGGCGAAATACCCTGACAAGAAAAATCAAAGAGCTGGAAATGGATTTTGAGGAGGAAAGTGAACCTGGTTGAGACCCCAGTTTTAGTTAACCTTGCCAGACGCAAAGATTTCCTTTATACCAGACACCATGTTAAATATTGCGCTTTATGAACCAGAAATTCCGCCCAATACGGGCAATTTAATTCGCTTATGTGCCAACTCGGGTTTCCAGCTCCACCTTATTGGTCAGCTGGGTTTTGCCCTGGATGATAAACGCCTTCGCCGAGCAGGTCTCGACTACCACGAGTGGGCAGAAGTGAAACACCACAAACACTTCGAAGGCTTCACCCACTTTTTAGGCCAAACCGATAGGATATTTGCCTGTACCACGAAAGGTAAAACAGACTATACACATCCATCCTATCAGGCTGGTGATACACTGCTTTTTGGCCCAGAAAGTCGCGGACTGCCCGCAGAGGTGCTGGCTGAGTTTTCAGAAGAGAACAAAATTAGAATCCCCATGCGCACAGAAAGCCGAAGTCTCAACCTTTCTAATGCGGCTGCCATTATCTCCTTTGAAGCATGGCGGCAACTGGGTTTTGAGGGGGGTATAGATCGAGAGAAGGGGTACATTAATGGCGGCTTATTCAAACCGCCATTAATAGACGGGAACAACTAGTGCGTTGTGGACTCAGAGGCTTCTTGTTGCGCTTCTTCGGCCCTGCGCTTAACAGCTTCAGAAAAAAGAGCATCAAAATTGACGGGTGCCAATAACAGCTGAGGAAAGCTACCTCGATTCACTACATCCGACACGGTCTCACGGGCGTAGGGAAACAAAATATTCGGACAATAACTGCCCAACAAAGGCTGCAACTGCTGAGGAGGAAAACCCTCCGCCAAAAACAGACCCGCTTGCTGAACTTCCACGAGAAAGGCAACCTTTTCCTGGTTTGTCACGGTAATGGTAATACGAAGCGTCACTTCTACGGTTTTTTCGTCCACCTGACTATTTTCAGTGTTCAGATCCATTTTGATTTCAGGTTTCCACTCATCCCGGAAACACTGTGGCGCACTGGGCGATTCAAAAGAAAGATCTTTCACATAAATGCGTTGTAGCGCGAATTTACCTGCACCCGGCCCCGCAGCGGGGTTTTGTTGCTCAGACATGTTTATTCCTTCAGTAAAAGAGATCTCAGAAATTCAGACAGCGTAAATGCATTGTAGGAGCTAATTGTTAATATTCAATAACGAATCCAGCTTTCCCGCTCGTTCGAGTCGATATAGGTCATCACAGCCACCGATGTGCTGATCACCTATCCAGATTTGGGGAACTGTATGGCGACCACTTTTCTGCATCATTTTTTTGCGCAAATTACGGTCACCATCAACGTTAAATTCAGTCACGTCAACGCCCTTACTTTCCAACAAGCGCAGCGCACGAACACAAAAACCGCAGTAATTACTGCTATACATAGTTACTTCAAAAGCCAAAATAAAAACACCTACTCTAGCTGGCTAGTGGCAGACGCTCATCTTCCCACGCTCTTACACCGCCAGTTAGCCGATAAAGTTTCGTCCAGCCATGCTTACGTAAAAGCTGCCCTGAAGCGCCTGTCGTATGGCCGTGGGCACATACTAAGATAATGGGGTGATCCTTGTACTTTTCCAGCTCAACAAAACGTTCACCAAGGACATTATGGGGAATGTTAATAGAGTCAGTAATGTGTCCTTTGCTGAACTCCTTGGAAGGCCGAACATCCAGCACAACGGCGCCATCATGGTTAATCAGATCCACCACTTCCTGACAGTGCACACCTCGCCCTCCACGTGCAATTTCGTATTGCAGAAATACCACAAGCAACACTAGAAATGCAGAGCAAAGCATCCAGTGGTTAACAATAAATTCAAAAAGCTGCTCCATCATGATTTAGTACCTAATGACCCAAAGTTTTACCAAGTGAGAAGAAAGTGCAGCATTATACACCAGCCATGCGCCTAAAATAGCGGATTCCCCGATTTAACGGTAAAATGAGAGTTTCCTGGAAAAATCCTTCCCGCAAGCGACAGAGGAATAGAATTGAATAAGCGTAAACCCCATGTGCTCGTTATTCTCGACGGTTTTGGATATCGAAAAGAGCAAAGCGACAACGCCATAAAAAATGCAAACACGCCCACGTTCGATCACCTCCTTAATAGCTATCCTCACACCCTCATTCAAACATCTGGCAAATATGTCGGCCTGCCGGATGGCCAAATGGGCAACTCTGAAGTTGGCCACATGAACCTCGGCGCGGGCAGAGTGGTATACCAAAACTTCACACGAATCTCCAAGGCCATAGAAGATGGTGACTTCTTTGAAAACCAGGTCTTGTGCAGCAATATTGATCAGCTCGTTCAAAACAACAAAGCACTGCATATCATGGGTTTGTTGTCCCCGGGCGGAGTGCATAGCCACGAAGACCACATTTCCGCAATGATTAAACTTGCCCAGCAACGCGGCGCTAAAAAAGTAATGGTTCACGCATTTCTGGATGGCCGCGACATGCCACCCCGCAGCGCCGAACCCAGCTTACAGAAAATTGACAAACAACTTAAAGATGCTGGCATTGGTCATATCGCCTCTTTAATTGGCCGTTATTATGCAATGGATAGAGACAAACGCTGGAATCGCATTGAAGAGGCCTACAACCTACTCACCCAGGGGGATGCTCAATTCCAGGCGCTCGATGCAGTCAGCGGCCTCAACGCCGCTTATGATCGAGATGAAAATGATGAATTTGTAAAAGCGACACTGATAAAAACGGAAAATGAAAGCACCAATGATGTCACTATTCAGAACGGTGATGGACTGATTTTTATGAATTTTCGCGCCGATCGAGGTCGCGAGCTCAGTCAGGCATTCACTGGAAACAGCGCAGCGTTTGAGAAAAAGAAAACCCCATCACTATCCTCCTTTGTCACCCTCACTCAATACGCAGAAGACATCCCCTCCCAGGTAGCCTTTCCTCCAGCAACGCTAAACAATGTGCTGGGAGAATATTTATCCAAACAAAGTAAGACCCAACTTCGCCTTGCGGAAACCGAAAAATACGCCCATGTAACCTTCTTTTTTAGCGGCGGCAGGGAAGACACCTTTGACGGCGAAGAACGTATTTTAGTTGCCTCCCCCGATGTCGCTACCTATGACCTACAGCCCGAAATGAGCGCCCCGGAATTGACAGATGCGCTGATAAAAGCCATCAACAGAGGTAAACATGATTTTATCGTCTGCAATTATGCCAATGGGGATATGGTGGGGCATACCGGTAAATATGAAGCAGCCGTAAAAGCCGTGGAAACCCTTGATGCCTGCCTGAAACGTATTGAACACGCCATTCTTGAAAACCAGGGAGAGTGCCTGATCACTGCCGACCACGGCAACGCAGAGAAAATGCGCGATGAGGAAACGGGCCAGCCGCACACATCTCATACCAACGGGCCTGTGCCCCTAATTTACATCGGAAAACCGGCTAAATTGTTGGATGATGGCGCACTTTCCGATATTGCTCCCACACTGCTACACCTGATGGAAATGGATATGCCAGAAGAAATGACCGGACACAATCTGGTGCAATATCAAACTTAAAAACCACGCATTGCTCTCCCATCCATTCAGAGAACCACTGCAAGCCTTACTTGCAGTGGTTCTGCTTTTCCTTCCCATCGGCGCACAAAGCGATCAAACAACTGAAGGAGAAATTTCCAATAAGCAAATAAAGCTGGAAAATATCAAAGAGGGGATCAGCTCCCTCCTTAATAAAATCACATCCAACAAAGGAAACTACCAAAGACTACAGAAAACCCTGCGAAAAAATGAAAAAGAAATTTCGACAATTTCCAGGAAAATCCTGCGTAACCGTAAAGCAATCGCTAACCGGGAACAAAGTGTCAAAAAGCTCAGAACCCGGATTTTCGAAATAAATAGGTTTTTGGATAACATTAAAGAACGCATGTCCAAAGACCTGCGCATGCTCCAACACCAAGGCACAAACAGCCCCGCTAAGCTACTTCTCAACACGGAAGACCCCTCCTCGCTTCCTCGCACTATTTATTTCCACAAGCGCGTCCAACACGCACGAGAGAGAAAGCTGGAGGAAATAAACGCCACACGGCAAACACTCGAAACCCAGCAAAAAAAGCTTAAGCTGGAGCAGCAACAATTTGCACAGCTCCAGGAAGGGCTGACGCGTGAAAAAAAATCCCTCGATCAAAAACAGAAACAACGACAGCGCACCCTCGCCGAACTAAAAAAAGAAATTAACAGCGAGAGTAATAAGCTGGAAAGGAGACAGCAGGAAGCAGTAAACCTCCAACAGCTCATCACTCAGCTTAACCAACGACTTAAATCCGCCGACAAAGACCGCAAAGGCTTCGGAAAACAAAAAGGGAAACTCAAATGGCCGACTGCAGGCAAACTCGTACATCAATTTAACCAAAAACGATCTGAGAATGGACAGCTTCGCTGGCAAGGGATTGTAATGCGCGGAATACAAGGCCAAGCGGTTAACGCAGTATTTTCCGGGCAAGTAGTCTATTCTGATTGGATGACAGGGTTTGGCAACTTACTCATGATCGACCACGGCGGTGGGTATTTGAGCCTATATGGTCATAATCAAGCACTGCTAAAGAGCGCTGGGGACAGCGTTAATAAAGGCGAGCAGATCGCTACGCTTGGTAATAGTGGGGGAGAGCTTGAGGATGCGCTTTATTTTGAAATTCGTCACCACAACAAGCCGATAAACCCCTCCATCTGGTGCCGCCGCTGAAAATAAACAAGGAGCGATCTCATCGACGCTCCTTGGAAAAGTGTTATTTGTGTTAACCTTTATTCCTCATTAAACCCATAGGACGTCGCGCCGGTCACCGGCTCGGAGAACATACATGCAGCATCACCACACCTGCAAGGCTCTTGGAAAACACCTCGCCTTGTTTCTTTTCTTACTCAGCCCACTCGCTCTTGCCGAGACTCCAGCGCCACAAAAAAATGCCTCACTGCCATTAGAGGAGCTGCGCGCCTTCACCGAAGTGCTTGACCGTATCAAACAATCCTATGTCGAACCTGTTGGCGACAGCGATTTACTCGAAAGCGCCATCACCGGCATGTTATCTGAACTTGATCCCCACTCGGCTTACCTAAAACCACAGGCTTTTAAAAGCTTGCAGGTGAACACTTCCGGCGAATTCGGCGGGCTGGGTATTGAGGTAGGTATGGAAAACGGCTTAGTTAAAGTTATTTCCCCCATCGACGACACACCTGCACACAAGGCAGGCGTTAAAGCGGGAGACCTCATCATCAAACTGGATGAAACCCCCGTTAAAGGGCTGACACTTTCCGAAGCCGTAAAAAAAATGCGCGGGAAAACTGGAACTAAGATCGTACTCACCATTATCCGCGAAAAAATTCCCGAACCTCTTGATATTGTCGTCACAAGGGCGATTATCAAAGTTAAAAGCGTCCGATACAAAACCTTGGAGGAGGGTTTCGGCTACCTGCGTATTTCACAATTCCAGGTCAATACGGGTAAAGACCTCGCAACCGGCATCAACAAACTCAAAGAGAAAAACAAAGAACTTAAAGGCCTGGTACTCGACCTGAGAAATAATCCCGGTGGCGTGCTACAAGCAGCAGTCGATGTATCAAACACCTTCTTGAACGAAGGCCTCGTGGTCTACACCCAGGGCCGTCTGGAGGGTTCCGAGATAAAGTACTCGGCCACCCCAGAAACACTTGTAAAAGATACACCATTGGTCGTACTGGTAAATGGAGGGTCGGCATCCGCATCGGAAATTGTTGCCGGAGCGCTACAAGATCATAAGCGCGCCCTTATTTTAGGAACACAAACCTTTGGCAAGGGCTCGGTACAAACCATCCTGCCGCTTCCCAATAACCGCGCTATCAAACTCACTACCGCCCGCTACTACACCCCTGAAGGGCGCAGCATACAGGCACAAGGGATCATACCCGATATTAGCGTCGACTTGGCAAAGCTGACAAAAGTCGAGCAGCCTCGCATGTATAAAGAGTCTGACCTACAGGGTCACCTCGAAAATGAAAATGGCAAAAAGGCAAAGAAAACGAAGAATAATGGCAATGGGGATATTGAGAAGATACTGGCAAAAGACTACCAGCTAAATGAAGCCCTTAATATTCTAAAAGGAATCAGCTTGCTTAAAGCACGCTAAGCTTAAGGGTCAGAAATAGTGGCGTAATCGCCTGAAGCGCAGGTCTCATTGCTCGGCGGGACAAAAAGATCTCAATCTCACCGTCCCTTTAAAAGTCTCTTGAAGCAAGGTAGAGAAAGGCTAATCTAAATTGAAGGGGCAACGACTCAAAACCGGACACTGGGCGGAGCCTGATTATTTAGCTACGCCATAGTGCCGCTCCATCCGTGTACCCACTCACCGGAATACAAAAGCAAAGCAGTTCCATAGGTTCTCAATACTCGCAACGTCACTGTCGCAACAGGGCTTTTACAAAACAAAACGCAGCGACTGGGTTGCTGGGGTCATGCCCGACGAGAGTTCATAGATGCACAAAAAATATAGCCCAAAGAAAAAATCGGCAAAGCCGAAATCCGTATGATTATTTAAAAGAAGTTTTTACGCAGCTTCTGAATGCAGCTATCATTGAGGATACTGAGGGTTTGCTGCCAAAAACAGACGGCGAAATATAATAAGGCTTGCTTTAGCGCTTACCCAGCGGCTGGTCTCACTGAGGACAACCAAGGATCTTCAGGGTGCGAGCAGGATAAGGCTGCCGCACAGATAAATGCAGCTTTCCTTCGCTCATAAAAAAACCCCAGCACCTTTCGGAACCGGGGTTTCTAATTAAAAGCCTGACGATGACCTACTCTCACATGGAGAAACCCCACACTACCATCG
>DFBZ01000075.1 GCA_002366835.1 Gammaproteobacteria bacterium UBA3067 | reverse complement strand
GGCAACGAAAAAAACGGCCAACACAGTGGTGTTCTATTTTCTCTTATTGATTATCTAGAGCTGGTGGATTTTACCGGTAAAATTATCCGGCCAGACAAATGTGGCGCGATTCCAGACAATCTCCCCCCAATACTGGAACGTATGGGTATCGATTTAGAAACATGGCTCACCAACACCACCGAGTTTGATTCCATTGATTGCAAACGGTTTGCCAAACCACGCGAAAGGAAACGCTTGGCGAATATCGCTTAGCTTTTTAGCGGCCCTCCCTAAAATATTCTTAAAAGCGAGATTACCAATGATTTTGCGCACCTGCCTGTTGAGGAAAAGAGTACCTTTGATTCTTTTTTCTTAATATCCCGCTGATTTGATGCCTCCAGCTCAACGCACGCGTTTATTTTAATCGTTATCTCTCAGCCTTGGATTCGGACTTTTTATTTTTCTTAGCAGTGCCTGTCCTCATTAGCCTGCTTCCTCATTAGCCTGACATTTGTACTGCCACATTACAGAATGTTCAGAGTGGCCCAACCATCGGGGCTGTAGATAAATGGTGCACCTGTAAATTGAATTCGCCTTTGTTATGTATACAGGTGGTGCGGGGGTCACTTGGTATGTATTGACTGTTTCAGTATGGTTTCTGCTTTGGCACCAAGGTACACATAAATGCCAAGTCCGACTAGCAACCCTATCGCCGCACCCATCATCGCAACTGCATCACCTAAGTGCTCCTTTGAACCCAGAACGGACTTAAACATCAACAACAATGACTCAATTGAAACAGCTATAAGGATTGCTGCAATAAATCGCGTTATCGTGCGTCGCGTTGAGCTGTGGCGTAATATGTCCTTTCTCATCAAAACTTCTTCTTCGAGAGTTGTTTTTCCAAGGTCAAACACCGCAAGAGCAAGAGTCAAAAAAATAATGATGCTGAATGGCTTGAGATGGAGATCAATTTTTTCACCTTGTAGAAGAGAAATGAGCTCCAAGCCTGCTGAGTACATTAGAATACCAACCACTAAAAACAAGCCAATGACAATAGACGAATATACCGAAACGAAGAAAGGATGAAACTTCTTACGTTTTCTATCCCCCATAAGAAACTCAATCGCATCAGCCAAGTCTATATCGACAACCAGAATACCCATAACCGAGCCATCTTCGGCGAGGCAACGAATCGCAGATGAAATACAAAGATTATGACTTAATGTTGAGAGATAGGGCTCGGTAACAACAACACTATCCTCTTTTATCGCTTTTCTATAATAAGGCCGACGACTTCTGTCGACACCTTTTCCAGAGCGTGTGTTTTTTTCGTTATTGTGCCTGAAGGTTACATTGTTAGTCGTTTGCACGCCTTTAGCATCCAGCGTATAAACAAGGTCAACAAAAGGGTAATTAGATTGCAACCATCTCATGGCATCCTTCAGGTTTTCTTCACTCTTAATGATTTTATGGTCAAAAATGCCCGTAACAATTGAAGCCATTAACTCATGGATGGCGCCCTTGTACTCATGGTAGCGTTCAATAACGTTTAAATAATTCATAACACATACTTCATTTGTAGATAGCGATACAAATAACAACAGCAAGTGTTATGCCAGGTGCTGCTCAGATCGCTGCCTGTTTTTCCTTTGCCTGAATTGATAAAGAGAAGAAAGCGTACCTACTACATCAAAAAAGTATTTTTGGAAGTGAGAAACGGAATCAATCCAATTTTCAGACTGGATACCTAAACGTTGCAGAATGGGTGGCAATTGGTTATCGATGGCACCACGCTTATCTTCGCGCAAAGTGCGCCCCGTCCAATCCACCAACTCAAAATAATCCTGCCGTGTAAAAGGGATGCCTTCCGATAAGGGCGCAAAACAACTGCCATTTAAGGGTTTTAGGCGGGCTTGTTTGAGATCGGAATCACGCTGATCCATCACATTCTTTTTAAACTCCTGAACCAGATCTTTTTGCTGTCGAGAGGGGCAACGAACGCGTTTCGCATGATTGAATAATCGCTCTTGAGTCGAGGTGAAATTTGACTCTTCTTGCGTTGCGGCCATATTAATGCGCAGGGGGGGCAAATCCACATAGGTCATACAGGAGAGCAAAGCCTGACTTTTAAAGCACCCTTCCCAAAACCGACCAGTGCAATATTTTCCCCAAAAAACATTGGCGGCGCTGGAGTGTCCACACATGTCCTTAAGAAGCTTCCCTCCTTAAGAGTTTCATAAAAACACTCACGACTAGAGATTTATTTGGGGAGACTTAGGCTTCTCAGAGCCTAAAAAACAGCAACTAGATGAAACATTAACCTTTTCGGGGAGAAGCAAACAAAGCAAACACTCAATCCCATATGCTGCGTTCCACAGCAGAATGAATTAAGGCATTTTACTCAAAACAACGTGTTTATGGATGGGCACTAGTTAGTGCCCATCCATAAACACGTTGTTTGGAGCGAGATGCCTTAATTTTTTCTGCTGTGGAAAGTGGCATATGGGATTGGGTGTTTGATTCGGGTGCTTCTCCCCGAAAAAGGTTAATATTTAATCTATTTGCTGTTTTTTAGGCACTGAGAATCCAAGGACTTTGCAAGTAAGCCTTTAATCGTGAGTGCTTGTATCGTTAGCGCCAACTAGCCAGACTGTAGGCGAGCCAGCCTTACCAAGTTATAACTGATCACCGATGACCAAACAAACGCCTTGAATCCATCGTGACCTTTCCATAATGCCTTACTCGCGCAGAAGGAACGTTTAAGCTCAGAAATATTCCCTTCGACACCCGCGCGAAAATCACGTAACTTTTTAAACGTTTTTATTTTCACTCCCATCGCGGTATACGATATGCCGACTCGTTTATGAAATACAACACGTTTTACGCCCATCGCTCGGCCTTTTTCTACGTTGCTTTTACTCGCATACCCACCATCACAGACAATGGTTTTCGGCAATTTATCATACTGTTGCTGATGGGCATTAATAACGGGAAGAAAAAGTGCGGTGTCTTTAGGGTTGCCATCCTCAATGGATAAATACGTAATGAATCCATTTTTCTCACTGCTTAAATTTATCTTATGACCGTATTGAACATTTCTGAACCCTTTGATGATAATGTCCGTGTGCTCTTCAAAGATACTCACAATTTTTTCAGAGGCCGGTACCTTTTCTTTTTGAATAACACGCCGCTGTGTTTGGTCGATAACTTTTAGCAGTAATTTTTTATAGTACTCAACATCTGCTAACCATTGTTGAGATTTTTCATATGAGCTGTTTTTAATGCCCTCATTGTCCAGTGCTCGTTCTGCTTGCTTCAATACTATGTGAGCTATGCGTAGGTATTTCGGATAAAGCACTTCTTTTTCAGCATTTTTAGCGTTAAAAATGCTGAACGCTAATGATTTTGATATTTTTCTCTGATCTGTAAATCGCAACTTAATGCCCGTTTCATCACGACTTTTTGCAAAGAGTCGGCTTAATACGCGAATGCTATCGTTAAGTAATTGGCTGTCGCTGGGTGGTGTGATATTGCTTTTAACTACGGTGCTATCAGCTCGGATTTTCTCTAAACTTATGTCACCATTCTTTAACCAATGCACCGATAGTGCGATTTGAACCTGCTCCAATGTCTCTGGGCTTATGCTACGTATTGTTGACTGTAATGCTGATTTTTTAGGTGTAAATCCATCGGTAAGTCGTGTAAATGTTCTGTAACTCATGGAATCACATAAATGAAATGCTAATTGGTCATAGCTGACCTGGAGTTGTTGCTTTAACAGTAAACATCTGAATATATTTTCGACGGTTAGTCCTTTGCGCCCTGTTTTTGTTATTGATATATTAACCAGGTCTTTTTTGATAATATCCAATATTTCCGGATGGTTATCCAGAATAGAAGAAAGCTGTTTTAATTTCTCAGCTCGTCCATGTTTTGCGTAGTTTTCAAATATACTGATTTGCGCTAGGCGGGTTTCTCGCATGGCTAAATCCTTGGTTTTTTGTCTTTTTCGCAAATTAATTATAACAAAATCCCAAGGATTTTTTCGTTATTGCCTATATAACATCATGTATTTCAACAGTTTAATGGTTTATGGATGGGCACTAGTTAATTAGTAATTTTTTACTCGCACTATCTGATAGTAAATCGCTATATAGGCCGGTAATATTGTTCATCTTTTTGAGAATAGAGTCACTGACCACGGAAATAATATGTGGGACATATTGCCCATCTTTTAATTCGGTAAAACCCTTTTTCGAAAAATCCCACTGCGTTCGTACTTCCTCTAAACTGTTTGTGATTTCTTTGGAGTTTTGTGGAGCTTTCAGCAATAAGGTTAATGCCGCATCAAAGTCCTGTATCGCGCTATTTAACTCATTTGAAATAGACTCGTTCATTATCCCTGAGTACTGAGCAATATAATTTTTTGCGATTCGTTGAGAAAGCATTCGTTGCCGGCCAGAAACGTTAATCAATTTCGCGGTATCTCTATTGGCATAATTTTCTAAAGCGAGAACAACTTCATTGCTATTTTCTAACAATGGTTCGCTTAATTGTAGCAACATCTTGATACCACCTTTTGATGGCGTTGCTGTTGCAAATGTTTTAAATTCCCCCCACTGTTTTTCAACTATTGCAAGCTTTGACTTGATCTCTGGCGTTGGTGCAAACCCTTTCAGATTGGCAAGTTGTTTTTCAAAGGTGACGACGGAAGCTGCTAATTGCGTTTTTGCTTTGAATGTATTGACCTGAGAGGCGCGCATAATATATGCCTTGGTTATGCGCTGGGTGAGCATCCGTTGTCGGCCAGATTGATCAATTGATTCACTGAGACTAATAGTCTCCGATCTGGCAATTTCTGAAGCAGTGAAAAGAATGGATAAAATGATGAGTGCTATTGGGTTGAACGATATGACCATGCTCTTCATTTAGACTCTCCGAAAAACCAATTGAAAGTTGCCACTTGAATAAAAATCATAGCAGAGAACTTCTATTGTATTGCGCTGAAAAGTGAACACAGTTCAAAGATTTGGAAATGTCGTATTATAAAGTTGCATGTAATGAAAAGTGTTGGTGCCAGAAAGCGGGCGCGGTTATTAAATCAGACATTTAGAGAAGCAATTTACTAATTTCAGCGCCCTTTACCCCCCCTAGGCAAGCTCTAATTCATGTTATTGAGGAAGTTCAGCTCAAGGAAAATCTGCTTTGGTATTAGATCCTTTCCGTAATGTTTCCACGATATGCCATCAACCTAAAAACGGTAGTTAAAAAAAAGGGGGGGGGGGAAGTCTATATAAAATCAATGCCTTAAGATCAATCTTCCGCAAAAAACCAGTCCCCTGCAGCCATAGGGCATCTCTAAAAATTAGAAAAACAGAGGGTTTGTTACGGCATTACGCAAAATCTTTAACCGCTTAATTTTTTACTCGCAGTTTAAACCAGATAACAAACCCACTAACGGACCCGGCTATTAGTAGCAGTGCGAATATATCCATAAATAACCACGACAGACGACCAAATAAACGCCCTGAGTGTAGATCTAATATAAACTTTTCCAAAGAAACAACCGGCTGGTTATTGCGCTCAAGCCCACGAATTTTATTCAGCAAGGCTTCTGGCGTGGGCTTTAAGACACTCCAGCTTACCTCGGCATGATTTTCAGAAAAAGGTTTCCACTCCAGCAAGTCCGCGCTCGCTAGATAGTAGCCTTTAGATGTTTTTAGTATCGGCAACTCTTGGTGAAGGCCCACTTGAAGAAACTCTCCCTCCAGGCCGTGGAAAACACCTTGCACCTCTAGCACGTCTCCTTGTTGATCAAACACGACTACCGATTCATTTGTCACCAGTAGCGATGAGCTCTTTAATTTTACCCCTCCTACTAGGGTTCCATAATCTTCTGGAATAGTTCGATCTTCGAGGTAATAGGCACCAGGTAGTGCGAGCAACCAACCTTGGCCCAGGGGGTAAGCCATTGAGGGTGGTTCTGACTCCAGCCCATAAAGTTTTTGCAACCAAGCCGATTTTAATGAAATTTCATCCAGATTTAGGTCATGACTGTGATTCAGCAGGATGCCGGTAGTGGCTAACCACAGCACAAGCCAAACCACCACCAGGCCAATACGTCGGTGTAAAAGAAGCAGTTTAAAAAAACTTTTTTTTGCCGATATTTTCAAAGCGGAGCACTCTGAGGGCTAGCGCCTTGTTGGTTAAGATACAGGGCAATGTGCGCCATTTTTTTCATGGCGCGCACCGATAGCGTTGCCCCACTAATGCCATCTATATTAGCGAGCAGTGTATTATTTTCTTGAAGCGAGGCTCCTTTAAATTGTTTGAGGAAATAAGGGTATTTGATTTCCCAGCCACGACTCTCTCGAAACGCCAGCACCTTGGCTTTTTTAATGACGCCGTATTCCAACCAAAAGCCTGCCGTAATGGGTTTATGTTTGCCTATTTCTTCGAGCAGCCATACTGCGCTATTCCCCTTGCGCCAATATCGAACGCGTTGAAAAGAGAGGGGATGGCTCAATATTTTTTTGATGATTTGTTTATCGACATCCGAAAGGGTTTTTATTTCAGCCTTGGGGGTTTCTTTGCCAAAAACCTGGGCAAGGAAAATTTGGTGAGCAGTTTGTTTTTCCTTTGCCCAAACGCTGCCAGCAAACGTCAAACCAACAAGGGCCGCTATAAATAGCGGCCCAATATATCTATGGGTATTTCTTTGCAATAACACCTTATTCCATCACCTAAAACTGATACCCAATTCCTAAATTAAAACCATCACCGGCATCGTCATTTTGTGCCTGAATATCGGCTTTGATGACAACATCCTCGTGAGGCCAGTAATTAAACCCGACATTCTGCTGCTGTTCTTCTCGCTCAAGCCCCGCGCTTGTCCGGCGATAGTTGAGTTCAGCGTGGCGGGCGAAGAGCCCCCATTGGGGAGAAACCTTGTAGCTGCCTTCGATATAAAATCCACTCTGTTCACCCAGGTAGTCTGTTCCCACATCACCGTTGATGTCCCACAGGGCATATAGAGCGCGCGCACCAAAGTCACCTTTAGTGAGTACCATATGGGTTTCAAACAGCACTGCATCATCGGCACCGCCTTCTACTTGATCCAGGTCTTCCTGAAACTGTACTGTCGCAGCAATCTCAAGACCCGGCTGCCCGGAATAACGCACTCGACCCGTCATGGCTTTATTTTCTGCTTCCGCCTTCGATGACTTCTGGCGCCCACTGCGAATATTCGCCCCGGCATCTAATCCGCTATGGTAGGCCAAATCATAGGAGAAACCTATTTCTGGCAGGGTACCGCTTAACATGGCGCCGGACTCCCACCAGGTGGCAGGAATAATACGTTTTTCAACTGGGTTGCGTTCTACACCATAAAAAGTGGGCGGTTCATGGGTTTCATTTAAAATACCGACTGGCACAATAAATAATCCTGCCGTCACTGCAAACGTTTCATTTAGCTGGAAGTGAATATAGGCTTGCTCCAGCTCAACTTCTCCCGCTTTGCCTTCACCCGCAAGGCTATGCTCAAGCTCTACTTCGGAAAAGAAATGGATGGTCTCACTAAATTCATGCCCAAAGAACAAGACAAAACGATGGAAATCAATAGTCTCATCACCGTTTTCACCGCTGGAAGGGATGTTGTTGTAGTGCAGCTCACCGTAGCCGCCTATTTGTTGCTGTGCTTCGGCGGCGCTTGCGTGACTACAAGCACCTAGTATGGCTAGCGAAAGTGCGAACAGCCTTGAACCTAATTTAGAATTTCTCATTGGACCCCTCTAGCGTTGCGTTATTTATGGATGCTTAAGGGCATCTCTAAAAATTGCTTTTTTACCCGATAGCGGCGTCAGCTCCGTACTCAACTCCTCATGTAGCCCTTCTACACTCCGGGTTTCCGTGCGGTGCTTCCTTGCTCTCGAATAAAAATTCTAATTTTTAGAGATGTCCTTGAGATGGGGTTATTATATCGAAAGGAATAACAATGTAAATGCGATTCATTGTTATTTGCATTAAGAATGAATTTAGCGAACCTACCCGCTAAAACTTAAGTGCTCACCGCATAGACCGGCAAACTGCGTTCTCGACCATCAATTTTTTGCACGCCCTCAGAGTGTAAATTTTTGGCAAGCGCGACCGGCAGCTGATTAAAGGTATCGCCACTAATAAGCGTGTCACTATTGAGCGCCTTATTCATGGCTTCGAGGCGGGCAGCAACATTCACTGAGTCTCCAATGACTGCGTATTTCATCCGCGATGGGCAGCCCAGGTTGCCGGCAACAACCGGCCCGGTATGAATACCAATACGCATGGCAAAGTCCTGGCCGCCATCCTGATTAAAGTACTCGCCCAGGGCCTCGCCCTCCCAGTCCTCTGGCAGGGCCTTGAGGCGCTCCTGCATCGCCAACGCACATCGCACGGCTTGCTCAGCGTGATTATCCATGCGCTGCGGCGCGCCGAAAACGGCCAGGATGCCGTCTCCCAAAAACTCAATCACACAACCCCCATGCGCATCAATGATGGCTGTCATGGCACCAAAGTAATCATTAAGCATTTTGACCAGCTGGGCCGGCGGTAATTGTTCACTAAGGGTGGTGTAACCCTTAAGGTCAGAAAAAAGAATGGACACCACCCGCTCCTCACCACCAAGCACGGTATCGCTGGTTTCCTTAAGCAGGTTTTCGGCCACCATCTCGCTGACATAACGCCCGAAAGTCTGACGAATAAATTCCCTTTGCTGGAGCTGTGTGGCCATTTGGTCAATTTGCCTGCCCATGATGCCGAACTCGTCTTTGCGATCAAGCTCAATACGGGTAGCAAATTCCCCCTCTGAAATTGCTGTCGCCGCGTCGATGATTTGACTCAAGGGTTTTCGGATATTCTGCGCCACCACCAGAGATAATAAAGCCAGCGCCGCCACCGCTCCGCCAAAAACCGTCATGGTGCTAGTCAGCACATCCTTCTTAGCAAGCTCAATATCCTTTGCATCAACATCTACGCCAAGCATACCCACTGAACGCCCCTGCGCATTTCGGATAGGCGCGTAACCAGAAAGGCTGGTGCCGAAGCTATCACTCTGAGGCTGGTCTTCCACCACCGGCTGGGAAAACCCTTTTAGCAAGGTCAGCAGGCTGCTCGCATCATAAGGCTCTCCCGGTACAGCTTCTTCGCCATCGCGCACTATATCGACAAAAAAACGTAGCTGGGTTGGCTCTTCGGTTTGACGGAAGACATAAATACTTTGCAACAAGGCATCTTCTGCCATAACTTTGGCAAATTTTCCCCGCATGCGCTGGTGAGCAAGGCCCGCCTCACCATTATCCAGGGGCGTTTCTTCAATTGCCTGCACATCCACAGAGCCCGCCAAAGCAGTGACCAACACCACAAGGCGCTTTTGCAACGAAGACAGCTCACTGCTCACCCGAAGGTCGTAGACCTTTTGCCCGAGAAGAAGCATGGCAAGCAGAATCGCCAGCCCGTAAAGAAGAGTCAAATGGATATGATAGCGCTGCCACAAACGCAGCTCATTTAGCGGCGTGGGGGCTGAATCTGAACTCGACGGCTGATCCATTTTTCTCCCAAATCGATCTCTGTTAGTTAACGAATTTGTACCATAACTGCCTGGTGACACTGGGCAACCAATCCATCGGTATCATAAACTTGGGTATTCACCACCCCGACACCCGTCTCGCTCATAGTAGCTTTTGACTCTAGAGCGATCCACTCCCCGCGAGGGTCGCGGTGCAAGTATAAATTAATATCGCCATTTATCATGCCCATGGTTTCTGGCAAAAATAACTGCGCGAGTCCGTTACCAAAGTCGGAGATGATCCCTAAGTGCACGAACGCGGTATTTTTTACGCCTTCCACCACAGGCACCGGCACTTTAAACCAGGCGCAACCCTCACCTTTGCCATCAAAACCATGCAAACGTCGAACTTCTAAGTTTGAATTGAGACCCGGCAACCTTTCACCTTGCGCATCACCTGAGAGCTTGAGCTCCGGCAAACCAACAGGCCCCTCAGGTGCAGCCGTGGAAGGCTGGTATTTTTCAGGTACCTTTATTTCACTTTTTCTCATTCTGATTCCCACTGAACGCGCTACGGCTTTATCTTCCGCATAGATCGTTGCTTCGACCATCTGCAGACGTCGGCCTTCCCGCAACACCTCGCTTTCAACCCGCAAAGGGGCCATCGGCACAGGGCGAAACATATCAAGCGTGGTTCGCACCATTCTCATATCGGGGTTCGGCGCGCACTGCTCAAGCACATAAGCCATCAAACCCCCGGTGGAACCACCATGAACCAAGTGAGTCCCCCAAGGCCCGTGAGCATAGGAGGTGGGAGTAAAGATATTTCCATCTTGGACAAATAAAGATTCACTTTTTGACACAAAAAACTCCTGACACAATAATATTATTTATCACCGGGCCGAGCACTTCATCGGCCACTTTTTGCGCGCCATAATGGCAGCTTTGTACAAAATTGCCAACAATTTGACCTGTGTTTGCCAGGCTCGCGACAAGATACTGCCTTATGCAAAATAATTATCTACTAAAGCGGTGATTTATCTGTTCCAGCGCAATAATTAACGCTATCCTTTACAAATCCAACCCGGCGAGACTACGCCACACAAGGGTTATTTGATGGAACGGAAACTATCAAAATAATATGAAAACAGCACATTGGAATAAGCAGCTAAGCGTTGGCATTGATACTCTGGATGATGATCATAAGGCGCTATTTGCTGCTATTGAGCAATACAGACTCGCCATTACCAATAAAGACAAACCCCCGCCCGCTCAAAACCTGTTAGACAACTTACAGAACTACGTTCACCTACATTTCTCTCGCGAAGAGGCCATTCTACGAAAAACCAATTACCCGGATGTTGCCCAACATATAGAGTCCCATCGATTATTCACATCAGAGCTTAACCATTTCAAACAACTTTACTCAGATTTACCGGGCCTATTTCCCCACGAAGCCATGCTAGGTTTTCTGAACGAATGGTTGATCAGCCATATCTCTAACGAAGACAAAAGCTACATCGAACACCTGTACAAACACCGCGACTCCATTGCTGCAATACTCAGCGAAGAAAGTGTCACCCTCAATAACAATGCTTCAAAAAACAGCCCTAACGACCAAATTAAACTGCGCATCCTCGACGACGAGATAAGTATTGGGCAGCTCATTAGCAACGTTGCGGGCGGCATGGGCTTTGAGACGCAATCCTACCAACGCGCCAGTCAGTTCTATTCCGACTACGATGAAAATATCGACGCAATAATTCTGGATTTACATATGCCGGATATTGATGGCATTGAGGTGATTCGCAACTTGGCGCAACGCAAGTGCCAATCATCGATTGTTCTTATAAGTGGCTTTGATGGCAGCGTTCTCCACTCCGCTGAAAAATTAGCACTGGAGCACAACCTGAATCTAAAGGGCTCTCTGACGAAACCTTTTCGTATCACCGATTTACACGTGCTACTGCAATCACTTATCGAAGAGTGCGCGCCCAATAAAACATTTGCCCGAAAAACAAACAAAGAGTTTTCGCCAGCAGACATTCAAAAGGCAATACAAAACGACGAATTTGAAGCCTATTATCAACCTCAACTAGCCCTGAGCGACCAGGCGCTAATAGGCGTAGAAGTGCTTTGCCGCTGGCAGCATCCTGAGCTGGGTATTCTTACCCCGGTAAATTTTATCCCCATCGCAGAACGGCACAACCTAATTGATGCGTTGACCTGGAAAATCCTGTCGCAGGCAATTAGTCAGGCGAAAAACTGGCAAGATCACGGTATCGATATTCAGCTTTCCGTCAATATGTCATCAAGTATGTTCAATATGCTTGATCTACCGGAAAAGATGTTTGAGCTGATGAAAAAACACCAGCTAGAGCCTAAAAAATTGGTCATCGAAGTAACAGAATCCACTGTAATGGATGAACATATTAACGCCTTGGATAGTTTAACAAGGCTGCGGCTTAAGGGTTTTCAGATTTCCATCGACGACTTTGGCACGGGCTATTCTTCCATGCTGCAGCTGCACCGCATCCCATTTTCGGAAATCAAAGTGGATCAATCCTTCGTTCTAAAAATGCAAACCGACCCAGAGGCCCAGGCAATCGCCGAAACCGTCATCATGCTCGGGCACAAGCTGGGCCTCACCGTTGTGGCCGAAGGTATTGAAGATGAGGAAACACTGTCTCAATTAAAATCACTGAACTGCGAAGTAGGGCAGGGTTTCCATTTTGCGAAACCCATGAGCGCCGCACACTTTTATAGCTGGGTCAGGCAAGATAAAAAGGACAATTTACCCAGCTTTCACTTGCTCAGCGCCTGATTTTTCAAAGCCCGCTAAAGAGTTTAGAACAAACTTAACAGGCTGTTGAAATTCGCTGAATTGAGTCAGATATAAGGCAAAATCAAGCGAAAAAGCGGAGTTTACACGTGTAAATGAGCACTTTGAGTGCGATTTTAACGCAGTAGATGGCCAAGTCAGTAGAATTTCAACAGCCTGTTAACTCCCCACCGGGTCTTCGTGGATAATTACATCGGCATTGGGAATCTCTGCGCAAATCGCCGCCTCAACCCTATCCGCAACCTGGTGCGCTTCCCTTAAACTCATCGTCCCATCCAAGTCTATATGCAGTTGAATAAAGCGCGTCACGCCAGAACGACGGGTTCTCAGCTCATGAATCCCTTTCACTCGCGGCACCGCCTCTGCAATATTTGTAATATGCTCACGATCCTCTTCGGGTAGTTCACGGTCCAGCAAAATTTGCACAGCGTCGTAGGCGATTTCCCAGGCGCTATAAACGATATAAATGGCGATAACGATGGCAAAGATGGCATCAAAAAAAGAATACCCGTAAATGCTTAATGCCAGAGCGATCAGTATTGCTGCATTGGTGTATAAATCGGCCCGGTAGTGTAATGCATCGGCTTTTACCGCCAATGAGCCGGTACGATTCACCACATGGCGTTGAAATAACAGCAGCAGCGTCGTCAGCACCATAGAGAAGATCATCACCCCGGTACCAAGCCCCAACTCGCCCAGCTCTTGTGGATTCTGGAGGCGATCTGCAGCACTGATAATTAAAAACACCGCTGAGGCAAAAATAAAGAGCGACTGTCCTAGTCCCGCCAGCGACTCCACCTTGCCATGACCAAAACGGTGCTCGCTGTCTGCCGGCACCAGGGAGTGGGCAACGGCAAAAAGATTAATGGCAGAGGCCACCACATCCATAAGCGAATCTACCAGCGAGGCGAGAATGCTCACTGAGCCCGTCAGCATCCAGGCAAGGGCTTTAACAACAATCAAGATACTGGCAACCAGCACCGAGGCATAGGTTGCTCTACGCAGCAGCTGTTCATCAGACAAGTTCGTTTGGTCTGCAGGAGGAATTTTAGTTTCTTGGTTCATCAGGATTTATCCGAAAAATCTGCCTTCAACCTAGAAACCGTAGTAGGACACGAAAAAGACGTGTATTCAGCTGTTGTGCTTAGGAAAACGTAAAAATTCGTGATCACCTTATTGGGCATAAGCGCCGTATACGGCTGGAGATGAGAAGTTTTTATATTTTTCTAGGTGCAACAACAGGATGCGCGGGCTTTCGTGATCCTACTGCAGTTTCTAGCTTCAATTAGGGCAGCTCTAATTGAAGATCGCTGAACATTATAGGACACTGCGTTGTAACTCTGAACTTATTCATTCCAGAATCTACCCAACTGAGTTCCCCATCAATAATAACTCCCACGCTGGATGCCCCTCATGTTTGATTTTATTATTATCGGCGCCGGCTCTGCGGGCTGCGTTCTCGCCAATCGCTTATCTGCAAACCCCGATCATTCTGTCTGCCTACTGGAGGCCGGCGTCAGCGGTTATGATAAAAAGCATAAATATCTTCTAAAAGTACCTTTAGGCGTCGGCCTGTTAATGTGGCACCCCACTCTGAACTGGGGATTCCACTCCAAGGAAGAGGCAGAACTGAAGCATCGCACCCTGTATAGCCCTCGCGGCAAAGTATTGGGTGGTAGCAGCGCCGTCAATGCGATGGTTTATATTCGCGGCCAACAAAAAGATTATGATGACTGGGCTGCCGCAGGAAACCATGGCTGGGGCTGGGATGATCTTCTTCCTCTTTTTAAACGCCATGAAAACCAACTTCGGACAGCCAGCGATCTCGATGGCAAGGATGCCCTTGATGGCCACCTGCATAGCACCAACGGCCCCTTGTGTGTTGGTGATCCAAACCAACTAGATATTCTCAGCCATACCTTTATCAAAGCAGGTGAGGAACTTGGTTACCCAAACAACCCCGACTTCAATGGCGAAAACCAGGAGGGCTTCGGGGCGTATCAAGTCACCCAGCTCAATGGCGAAAGATGGAGTGCTTCACGCGCATTTCTTGAGCCCATTAAAAACCGTAAAAACCTCACCATTCTCACCGAAGCCCACGCAGCAAAGTTACTGATAGAAGACCATAAAGCTATCGGTGTGGAATATATCAAAAGCAATTGTATTAATAGGATTCATGCAAAAAAAGAAGTCATCGTCTGCGGAGGCACCTTTGCCTCACCACAGCTATTGTTGCTTTCAGGTATTGGCCCTCAAGATGAACTCGATAGACATAAGATCCCCGTCGTTCAAACTTTGCCAGGTGTGGGCGAAAACCTGCAAGACCACTTGGATATTATTCTCAGGCAAAAAAACAAACAGTCAACGGGTTACGGCCTGTCGCCCCGCTTTGCCCTCAGAGCCGCTAAGGCCCCCTTCAAATATTTGAAAAGCAGACAGGGTTTCCTCGCCAGTAATGCGGCTGAAGCAGGGGCTTTTATTAAAAGTGACGAGAACCAGAGCAGGCCCGATTTACAGCTGCACTTTACTCCCACCTATTTAAAAAAACACGGCCGCTCCAAACCGCCGCTCGGTCATGCTTACTCCCTGCACTTATGTAACCTCAGGCCTAAGAGCCGAGGGGAAGTCCGTCTTAATAGCACTGATGCTTCGGAAGCCCCCCGCATTCACTACCGTTTTCTGCATGATCCTGCTGACATGGCCGTGATGATCAAAGCGGTTAAGCTGGGGAGAAAAATACTGGAAACCAAAGCTTTTTCCCCTTATCGCAAAAAGGAACTCGCCCCCGGAGAAGACAAACAAAGCGATGAAGACATTGCGGCGTATATTAGAGAAGAAGCTGAAAGCATCTATCACCCCGTAGGCACCTGCAAAATGGGCAATGATGCTATGTCAGTGGTCGACGCGCAACTTCGAGTGGTTGGTATTCAAGGCTTGCGAGTTGCCGACGCATCCATTATGCCCTCGCTGATTAGCGGCAATACCAATGCAATCAGCATGGTCATAGCGGAGAAGGCCGCAGACCTTATTCTAGAGAAAACTCAACTCAAGCGTGACGGCTGACCCACCAGCGAGCAAGAAGCGTTCCGACCAGTAAAGACAACACAAAGAGCCCATTGTTTGGCTCAAGATAAGCAATCGCCGCCAATGCAGGCCCGGGGCAGTACCCGTATAAACCCCAGCCTATTCCGAATAAAACCGCACCCGCAATCAAGCTAGAATCCAGAGATTCCTTCGCCGGCAAGTAGAACTCCTTATCCAGCAGAGGGTGCGTGCGCTTGAGTATTACACGAAATGTCAGCATCGTGACCACCACTGCTCCACCCAAAACAAAGGCCAAGGCGGGGTCCCATTGGCCAAAAATATCCAAAAAACCCAAAACACGATCAGGGTTAATCATCTCTGACTGAGCCAGCCCAATGCTAAAAATAAGGCCAGCGAGCAAGGCAACGACATTGCGCATGATTAAGCTCCCCACATATGCCGAAAAACAAATACCGTGACCATCGCTGCCAGCATAAACACCAGCACTGAAACGATGGAACGCTGAGACAAACGCCCAATACCGCACACACCATGACCACTGGTGCAGCCAGAGCCAAGAGATGTCCCAAAACCCACCAGCAAACCCGCCACAATGGTCACCAGCAAGGTTCTCTCTTCAAAGACTGGCTGAGAAGTCCCCAAAAATGCGTCACTCGCAAGCGGCCCAGCCACCAGGCCCAGCAAAAACAACCAGGCCCACAGGTTACTGCCACCTTTGAAGTTAATGGCCTGGTTGAGAATGCCGCAAACCCCCATGATACGGCCATTAAACAGCAAAAGTACAGAAGCCGACAAACCAATAAGAACACCACCCAGCAAGGCAGGAAGAACCACATCAAAAGAGAGCATAGACTTAGTCACACTTATCCACAGGGAACAACGAAGGGGAGATTTATATACAAAACCTTCTCAGCACACAAGACTGGCGGACAGGTCAGGTAGACCTATGGCTCATAACAATATAGCAATTAGTCATAATAAAGAGCCCGGCAAAATATACCTTTACCAGCTCTGAATTCACAAAAACACACAAGAAGTCATACCGCTTAACGCCTTTCGTTAAACTTTTGTAAATATGCAGGTTGGCATCGCTGCGTGCAAAAACAAGTGATCTAATATTGTGACTAGCCAAATACACAACCGAAGGCATATTCAATATGAAAACAAAAACCTTAATTAAATCCAGCTTATTAGCATACCTCTCAATAATGATGAGTGGCAGCCTCTGGGCAGCCTCTGCAAAAGATATTGTTATCTCACCAATGCTTATCCACATCGCCCCCATCGATAAAACAGAAGCGGTTATCAGTGATGTCCCTGCCCTCGCTGCCAACAATGGTGTCGTGCCGGGCTTAGACCTAAGCGCCAGCTCTGAAACAATACCGGGGCTTGGATTAAGCTACTTTGTAAACGAAAAACTGGCAGTAGAGACCTACCTGGCCTTTCCGCCCACCCACGATATCCTTATTAGTGGTTTTCCCGGTATAGACAAAGGGGCAAGCGCAGACATGCTGCCTTTCTCCGTATTTGGCCAATACCATCACGCAATACCCGAAACACCCCTTACGCTGGTTGGTGGCATCGGGCTTATTTATGCCATGTTTGAAGATATAGACACTGCTGCGGCCCTCAGTCAACTCGATCCAAGCCTCACATTTAGTGCGGATGATACCTTTGGTTTTTCTTTTCAACTCGGCGGCGAGTACAAACTGAATGATAAATTTCACCTACGTGCCACGTACACGAAGATGCTTCTGGAAGCCGACTTAGTGGTCAAAACCGCCATGCCAAATTTGGGTAACCTCTCCTCTACCCTGACACTGAACCCCGACATTTTCATGGTGGGAGTCGGCTACAAACTGTAATGCCATATGCCTACTGCCCGTACAATACTAGCTTCACCCAGCCTCGTACGGGAGCTCAAACAAAACACCCGCCTCGATATATCTCCCTTTTACAGAGTGCGTTCTTAGAAAAATGCCCTATCAATCCAAATAGTAAACTTTTGTGAGAGTGACCAATAAACAACCAATTTGTAGGTATACTTTAATTTAAGGGATGCGCAATGACTCGCGAAGGATGGCACCAAACATTAATCATACAAGGCAGAAACAGTGGTTATAATTCATAGCACATACCCCGTACGAGCCGAAAAAAAACAGTATGCACAGGAAATTATGGTACACATGACAAATGCCGCGCTTCGATCTGAAGAGTGCATCAGTTATGAGTTTTTTCTTAGCCTGGATCAAACAGAAAAAATAGTACTGATACAAGAGTGGCGTTCAATTGAAGCCTTAGAAAAATATTACAATACACCCGCCATGCAGCTATTAGCGAATGAGTTACCCGAAGTTCTAGCGGGACAAGTAAAAACCAAGGCCTACACCAAAGACGATACCCAGGAGCTAGCACAGCCGCAAACGCTGTACGTAAACGAAGCAATACATGAGTGCTGTAATGGAAATAGAACCATCCACTAAAGTAAAACCAAAAACCACCGTTTAACACTATATGGCTGGTTTTTTATATTCGGCATCAAAAACAAATTACCGACAATAAAAAATTCCGCTTTAGCCTCTATTACTTTTTGGCTCATCGTTATTCTTGATATTTCTTTCTATATTCCCTACTACATTATCAAATGGCAGAGGCTTACTTAGAAAGTAGCCTTGCGCATAGTCACAGTCGTTCTGTTTCAGAAAAAGCAGCTGCTCCTCTACCTCAATCCCTTCCGCGATAACACTTAACTTTAATTTATGAGCCAATACTATTATCGCAGACACAATCCCCTTGTCTTGATCATCGTGCACCAAGTCATTAATAAAACAGCGATCAATTTTAAGCGTATCGACAGGCAGCTGCTTTAAATACCCAAGCGAGGAGTAACCTGTTCCAAAGTCATCAATTGCGATAAATACACCAAAACCCTTGAGGCAACGAAGCAGGCTAAGCGCCACATCCAGATTTTCCATCAGCATACTTTCTGTGATTTCCAATTCAAGATTTTTCGCCGGTAAACCCGAGTCCACTAATGCCTTATGAACCACATAGGGCAGGCGCGGCTCAAGAAATTGCTTCGGTGATAAATTCACACAAATACGGCTTTCCGGATCAATCATATTTTTATCCAGAAGTCGCTTCATATCTTCACAGGCTTGATCCAAAACCCAATCGCCGATTTCAACAATCTGACCAGACTGTTCCGCTACCTGAATAAACACATCGGGTGGGACAAGACCTCTATCAGGGCTTTGCCAACGAATGAGCGCCTCCATCCCGATAAATTTTTGGGTAGTCACGCAATATTGCGGCTGGTAGAGAAGGAAAAACTGACTCTGCTTTATCGCATCTTCTAAGTCTCTCTCCATTGCAAAACGACTCATGACACACTCATTCATTTCCTGGGTAAAGAAACCAAAGCGATTTCTGCCGGAAGACTTTGCGCTGTACATCGCTATATCAGAATTTTTTACTAATCCGTTTGCATCGATCGCATCATCTGGACAAATGGCAATCCCGACACTCACCGTTATTTGAATTTTTTGTTCTGGCAGAGTGATCGGCTTTCTTACGGCGGCAATCACCTTTTCTGCAATCAGTCCTGCTATAGAAGATGACTCAATATTAACAAGCAAAATCGCAAACTCATCCCCGCCCAAACGAGCAACGGTGTCTTCCTTTCGCACACATTCCTTTAACCGACTGGCAACATTTGTCAACAATAAATCACCGGCATCATGACCGAGGGAATCATTTATTTTCTTAAAATCATCAAGGTCTAAATTAAGCAAAGCCACTTTATTGCCATTGCGCTTCACCCCCATAACGGCATGTTCGAGCCTATCTCGAAAAAGTCGCCGGTTAGCCAGCGTTGTTAACGGGTCATAAAAGGCGAGCATCTCAATTTGATTGTGGGACTCTCGCTGAGCAGTGACATCGGTGACGGTTCCTACATAACCAACAATATTATTATACGTGTCACGCTCCTCCATCACTTGACATAGAACCCACACAATTTTATACCCAGCTTTAATTCTAAACTCACTGGCAAAAGGGCTTCCGCTAGCCTGGCTTTGTTGCCATTTTTCTAAAACAACCTCGGTGTCCTTACTGAAAACCACTTCATGCCAGCGCTTACCCAGCATATCGGATAAAGTACACTCCGTTATAAGGGTCCACATGCCATTCACATACTTTAACAAGCCATGCATATCTGTATAAAAGATGCCAACTGGCGCAATATTTGTCAGGGCTTTAAAACGATTTTCACTATTCTTTAGTGTTTTCTCTAGCTCCAATAGCGCTGTGACATCTCGTACAATCACCATGCGTTCACCACGGGCACCCTCGCTTACAACCCCCATTTGCAGCTCAATCCAAATAGGCGAGCCATCCTTTCTATATGCTCTTAGAACTGGACACCCAGCTTTACCGAGAGGGGCGCTCAGCAGAAGCGCATCAATATCTGTAATAGGACCTGAATATTCATCCTTCTTAGAGAACAGGCTAAAAAATGACAGTTTCTTTATTTCATCGGCCTTATAGCCAAATACTTTTTCTACTGCCCGATTAACCACTTTAATATGGCCATTTTCATTAAACGAAAGGATCGCACTTTTTGAACTATCAAGAATTGCAGACAGCGTATCCCGCTCGTTAGATAGCGCTTTCGCAGTAGCATTGAGCTTTATGGATGCATGCGTCAATGCCTCCTCACGCTTCACAACGTCTGTGACATCATGAACCAATATTTCACAGCCAAAAACATCTTCAGACAACAGAAGTGGTTTAACCGATATATTTTGTTTGATTCGATAATACTCTATGCCATTAAAGCCATCTTGGTAGAAATCAAAAGGGGTCTCAATAAATTTTGCAGATATAAAACTCGACAAGCCGAAAATCAAAGCGTCTGTAGCAGATTCCCATACACGGGTATCAGCAATACCCTCGAAAACGTGTAAAAAACTCTTTCCATAAACATCCCCCAGAGAAACCTCACCAACCTCCTCCACCCAAGAATTCAGGTAAACCACATTAGAATATTCATCAAGAATAATTAAGCCCATATCGAGATCATCGGTAACACGCTTAAAAGCCGATAAGTTTGCCATTTAGTTATTTTCCCCCGCATCAAAGGAATGATACATCTGTGTTTCCCAGGTCTGGAGGTAGGCATTGCTCTCGAGGTGTAACTGCAGACTTAGCGGCACAGAAAAACCACGTCCATGTTCTTGCCAACTGTATTCCATATCAATCGTAGTCACATCGCTTTGGAAAACACCTGTGTCTGAGAAGTTTCGTTTCATACATTCAGCAGAAGGCCTAGTCGGATGGGTGCAGTTCAGGTGGCTTGCAACGACTATCGCCGTTGTTCTCAGCATACCATTGAGGACAACATTCCCTAGCTCACAGAGGAGTTCATTGTCGACTTCAGACATGGCATCAGTGCTGGAAGAATCATTTGCACAACCGTTTATAATTTGAGAATAATGCTGTAAGTCGAGCAGTAGCAAAAGAGCACCTGAGCCCTCCGCCTGAAACTCTTGCATGATAGACACAGTGCCTGATTCGAGCATAGCCTTGTATGCCATACCCGTAGAGTTTCTGGAAATACAGGTAACAGATAACTGCGTTTCTGTCCCCGTAATTGACGACAAGGTAGCGCTTGCCTGCTGAAAGCCATGGTCAAACATTGCTATCCCTCGTTCCATAGCAAAATCTGAGACATATAAATCATGCCATATTTCTTGTTCACTATTCATTCGCTTTACCAACGTTACCCAGAAATACACAAAGCTATACCTCGCATCTAAAATCGAGTGAATAGCTAATGCCCTTTTTCAGAAAAAGCCTAATAAAAAGGCTGTGAGCGGTCTTATTGTGAGGTTTTCATTTTAACCTTATCGACGCACGACTCCCCATAAGACCGCAATCCTCTTGCCTCTACATTAAGTCTAGTCACAATAACGAGGTTTTTTGTATTAAATAAGGCGAGGGAGCTCTGAATAATTACTGTAGAAATACGACTAAAGAATTTGTCGCTTAAATTCAATCATCCCTGAGTAGGTAGGGTGTTTTAGCCATCGCGGCACTTAATTCTTTGTGCAATTCCTTCTTTTCGTCAGTCTTTATATCAAACCCATCTAAACGGCTCCGATATAAGTCATTTAAAGACTTTGTTGAGAAGTGTACGCTTTCGAGCACACTGGATATGCTGTCACCTTTTTCCTGGTGGGAGAATAAAACTCCCCCACTGCCATCCACCTCCACGTCTACGGTATCGGTTTCACCGAAGAGATTATGGTTGTCGCCAAGTATTTCCTGATAAGCCCCCGCCAGAAAAAAACCGTACAGCGCTCCGGGAGCCATGTTTTCTTCTGCGACCGGCAGGCTTGTTTCAATGTCCTCGCCATCAATATATTGATCTATCCGCCCGTCTGAATCACAGGTGACATCTTGTAATACCACACGCCTTGTTAATGATTTGTTGAGATGACGCAAAGGCATAACCGGAAACACTTGATCAATTCCCCATACATCTGGCAGGGATCTAAAAACCGAAATGTTAATAAATAATTTATCGGCTGTATTTTCTTTTATTTCTTCAATAACTTCCTTGCTTGATCGACTGCTGGGTTTTAATTTTTCAAGCAATATCATAAGTGCCGAATGTTGAATTCTCTCCCCCTCGGCTCTTTGCTCCAAGCTGATCAGGCCGTGCACATAAGCCCCTCGCAACTCTTCTAGTCCTTCACACAGCTCATGGTAAAGCTCTAGCAAGTTAGAATTTTTTTTATTATTAATAAGCTCATGGCTTTGCCACATTCTTTGCAATACATCAGGGCTGCCTTTTTGTGGTGCTTGTGGTGTGGCTAGAGGTAGCGATTCGGAATCAAAAACCTCTGATAAAATAACCGCATGGTGCGCCGTCATGGCGCGACCGGCTTCGGTAATAATATTGGGAAAGGGGACATTTTCGTGTTGGCAAACAGATTTCAGCGTATGAACAATATTTCGCGCATACTCGTTAATATCGTAATTCATGGAACAGTAGCGGCGTGAACGACTGCCTTCGTAATCAACACCTAAACCTCCGCCGACATCCAGCCATTGCAATTTAAAGCCCAGCTTTATGATTTCACAATAGTACTGGGCCGCCTCCTTGAGACCCTTGTGGATGTCATGAATATTGGCAACTTGAGAACCGATATGAAAATGAAGCAGCTGTAGGCAGTCCTCTTTGCCGTCGTTTTTTAATCGATCCAGCGCCTCAAGAAGATTCACTGGGCTTAATCCAAACTTCGATTTTTCTCCGCCGCTGTTTTGCCATTTACCTTTACCAAGGGTGGATAAACGCACGCGCAAACCAAGCCGCGGAGTCACCTGCATTTCTTCAGCAAGGGCCAGGACACTTTCCAACTCGCTTAATCGTTCAATCACGATAAACACGCGGAAACCCATTTTCTCACCCATTAAGGCCAGGCTGAGGTAGTCCCTATCCTTATAACCATTACAGACAATGGTGAATTCAGCCTGGGGGAAGGTCTGCGCGCACTGGCACAAAATGCCTAACACCGCCATCAACTCTGCCTTGCTGCCACACTCCAAACCCGCTGCAGGTTTGGCCCCAGACGGCTTAGCCCCAGACAAACTGGCCAAACAAATTTGCTCCACCACGGAACGCTGCTGATTCACTTTAATGGGATAAACAGGCAAATATTGCGCTGAATCGCACTGGTCTTTAGAAAGCTCCTCACTAAAAGCCTGCTTTAAAGCGAAAACACGGTCTCTCAATATACTTTTAAAACGCAATAACAGCGGCAAATCCAGGCCTTGCTGCTTGGCCTGCTCCATAATGTGACTTAATTCGATACTATGGTTCCGCTGCCCATCATTGAGGCAAACCGTCAAACGACCCTGTTCATTGATGTCGAAATAATGTTCACCCCACTGATGTATGTTATAACGCGCGATGGATTGTTCAGTCTGCTGTGAAATCATAAAATACGCCTTTCCCACTCTTTTTATACTGGAAGCACCCTATGTCGAAAGATGCCCTCGAGCCTTCTCTTTTTAACGAGCTATTCGCCGCAGAAGGCGCAAGCATTGGCCTGCAAGTCAAAGAACTGCTCCACAAAGAACAAAGCCCCTATCAAAATATCGAAATTTACGACACCACACATTTTGGCCATCTGATGGTGCTGGATGGCTGCATTATGCTGACTCAAAGAGAAAATTTCATCTACCACGAAATGATGAGTCACCCTGCCCTTTTTAGCCACCCGGCTCCTCAAAAAGTGGTCATCATTGGCGGTGGAGATTGCGGTACTTTGCAGGAAGTACTGAAGCACCCTGAAGTAGAAACGGCACTTCAAGTAGAGTTGGATCAGCGTGTTACCGAGCTGTCAGAGCAATACTTTCCAGAGTTATGCCAGAGTAACAATGACTCCCGCGCAGGTTTTTATTTTGGTGATGGCATTCAATGGATTAAAGATGCCAAGGAACACAGTGTTGATATTATTATTATTGATTCCACCGACCCAGTGGGGCCAGCGGAGGGCTTGTTTTCCACCGATTTCTATCGCGACTGCCACCGTGCACTGAAAACAAATGGCATTTTGGTACAACAAAGTGAGTCGCCACTTTTTCACAGTGATTCCATCATTAAAAAGATGCAAAACGACCTATGCGGATCAGGCTTTAACGATACCCTTGTTCGTACTTTCCCCCAACCGGTTTACCCTTCGGGCTGGTGGAGTTGTACGGTGGGCTTCAAGGCGGGGAACAAATCAACACAGGCTCAGAACCCTCTGCGTCCCGTAAATATTGAAACACGTTACTACACCGAGGAGCTGCACGGCGCATCAACCAAGCTTCCAGCTTTTATGCTGACTAAAAAATAAAGCTTTAAAATAAAAAAGGGGCCGAAGCCCCTTTTTTATTTACACTCTCTTTACAGCAGAAGGCTTATTTACCAGAAGCTGTAAACTCAGGATAGGCTTCCATACCGCAATCCACCATATCCATACCTTCATACTCTTGTTCTTCAGAGACGCGAATCCCCATAATCATCTTCAGTGCAAACCAAACCGCAAAGCTCGCACAAAAAGTCCAGGCAAAGATCACCGCAATACCCATAATCTGTGCGCCAAACGTCGCGTCACCATTGGTCAAAGGCACCGCCAGCAAGCCCCATACACCAACAACACCGTGTACAGAAATGGCACCCACAGGGTCATCAAGTTTGAGCTTGTCCATAATAAGAATAGAGAAAACAACCAACACACCACCCACTGCGCCAATCGCGACTGCGCCTTGTGCAGTTGGGGCCAGAGGTTCAGCGGTTATGGCAACCAAGCCTGCAAGCGCACCGTTTAAAGCCATTGTCAGGTCCGTTTTATTAAACATCAGGCGGGCAACAATAATGGCCGCTATCAAACCACCCGCAGCAGCGGCATTGGTATTGACGAATACTTGAGCGACGGCATTTGCCTCATCTATATTGGAAAGCTTTAACTCTGAACCACCGTTAAAACCGAACCAGCCAAACCAGAGGATAAACGTACCCAAGGTTGCTAAAGGCAGGTTCGCTCCGGGAATCGCCATGACTTCACCATTCGGCCCGTACTTACCCTTACGGGCACCAAGTAAGATAACACCCGCTAATGCTGCAGCGCCGCCAGCCATATGCACAATGCCTGAACCCGCGAAGTCATTAAAACCGGCGGCGTCTAAGGCACCACCGCCCCACTTCCAGAAACCTTCGATGGGATAAATAAAACCCGTAAAAACCACTGCGAACAATAAAAATGCCCACAATTTCATGCGCTCAGCCACCGCACCAGAGACCACTGACATGGCTGTGGCAACAAAAACCACTTGGAAAAAGAAGTCAGAACGAAGCGAATAATACGGCGCATCCTCGCCACCTTTTAGTACCGCTTCAGTCGTGTGCTCATCGCCAATCAAAGCGCCTAGCGAAGGAATCCAGCTGCCCGCATCGGAGCTGTACATAATGTGGTAACCCACCAACAAATACATCGTACAAGCAATCGAATACAACGCGATATTTTTAGTTAAAATTTCAGTGGTGTTTTTAGCACGTACCAGCCCAGCCTCCAGCATGGCAAAGCCAGCGGCCATAAACATGACTAAAACCCCACATACCAGAAAGTAGAACGTGTCTACGGCATACTGCAATTGAATTAAATCTTCCAAGGTCGAATCTCCCAATTCATTAACTTCTTTATACTCGGTATTGAAACCGATAACCCCAATAAGCGGAGCGGTGTATGCCGCTCCTGATTACACAAAATATTTAAACCGCGTCCGCTCCTGCTTCACCGGTACGAATACGAATCACTTGCTCCAGTGCTGTCACAAAGATTTTTCCGTCACCAATTTTTCCAGTATTGGCAGCTTTTGTGATCGCTTCGATGGCCTGATCAAGCAGATCATCGGTGGTGGCGACTTCAATCTTCACTTTGGGAAGAAAGTCCACCACGTACTCTGCACCACGATAAAGCTCGGTGTGCCCCTTTTGGCGGCCGAATCCTTTCACTTCGGTGACAGTAATACCCTGCACACCGATCTCAGAAAGCGATTCGCGCACATCGTCCAGCTTGAATGGCTTAATGACTGCGGTAATTAATTTCATTGATTCACTCCTTATTTGGCTAAACTGTTTCCATCAAAAGCGTTGAAAACAACCTTTTCAAAAAAATTCTCAGTAACTTTTAGAGACGGTAAGCGTAAAGAAATTACTTTTCTCTACGTCAGCATCACTGTCGGAATAGGACACAGCAAAATCCAGGCCAGCAACTGGTCGATTGATACTCAGCGCATAATCCAAAACTTCTTCCGAGTCGCCATCAAAGGTCTGATAACCCAGCGCAAGCCCTAAACCAAACTTATTTGGCAGGGGGAGCTCGTAGGCAAAGCCGTAATAAATAAAGGTTCCGGCATTACCGCCCTTTGGCACTTCCACCCCAGCATCATTACGCGTACCCGTGTCCAGCTCGGCCCACAGGCTTGCGCTAATTTCGCCATATTTTTCAAGCTGGTAGCTTGCAACAAAATAAAGCTCGTTATCGTCACTGGAGGTGTGGGGGTAGTCGTACTGGATATAACCCATATCGATGGCAACACCGTAGTCTTTAAACTCATGCGCAAAACCAATGTAGTAATCTGACTCCAATGTTTCTGTTTCACCACTGACTGCGTGCGCAGTCTTAGCGCTTGAAGCCCAAATACCTAGATACAAGCCCTTTTCAAAAGCGTAATCAAAACCGCCCTGAATAGCCGGCGCGCCGTCTGCCAGGTCTTGTCCGCGAAAAATATAATGACTAGTTAAAGCCACGTTTGCCGAAATTTCCGCCTGTGCTGGTGCACTTGCACCCAATATGCTCGTTCCCAGCAAGACGCCACTGGCTAGAGTGGTGGCCATTGTTCTCATTCATATATCCTTTTATTGAATAGTTTATTAGGGCACCCGCTTCAATAGCGCAGAAGGGAGGGAGAGACCCTTCTGCTGTAAGGAAAGAAGACCTTGGCACGAAAGAAGATGCTGCTTTCATTAAAAGGTCCGAAAACTTTCCGCTTGAAGAAACACAGGTAAGACAAGATTAACACATCATCACGCCAGTGCACCCTCATCCACTCTCGCACCATCCTGGGTCGCTTAATGTTTTCAGGCATCTTGTTGGGGCGATGCCGCTCAGCAATCTGGCTGCTACCTCCCGTTTCAGCGTCATGCTAAGATTGCGACTTTCCAACTAAGACTTTTCCCAAGTCTACAAGCTCAACACCCTCTGCCCCTCAGGAAACCTTTGTGATGGATATGCGCGAATTGGCCGATAATCTCGGCGAAAAAATCGAACAAGTGTTACCCGAAGGCCTGGCTTCCAACCGTCAAGACCTGCACAACAACATTAGCACTCTGCTCCAAGAGGGCCTCAGCAAGTTGGACGTGGTTACTCGCGAAGAATTTGATCGACAGGCCGATATTCTTGCCGCCACCCGTGGCCGCCTTGAGCAAGCCGAAAAACTCTTATCGGCACTGGAAGCACAGCTTTCCGAAGACCAACCCGCATCCTGACCTAGAGAGGAGTTAGCCAGTGTCTCTCGCTATTGTGCACAGCCGCGCTCGCGTAGGCATGGATGCGCCACAGGTCACCGTCGAGGTGCATATGTCTCCGGGCCTGCCGGGTTTGTCTATTGTGGGCCTGCCAGAAGCTGCCGTACGAGAGAGCAAAGACCGGGTTCGTAGCGCTTTAATGAATACCAACTTTGAATTCCCGGCGCGCCGCATCACCATCAATCTGGCACCGGCTGACTTACCGAAAGAAGGGGGGCGCTACGATCTGGCCATCGCTCTGGGTATTCTCGCCGCATCGGGGCAAATACCCACTGAAAGCCTGAAGGAAAAAGAGTTTTACGGCGAGCTGGCCCTTTCTGGAGAGTTACGCCCGGTTATCGGTTTGTTGCCCGCAGCCGTGGCAAGCACAAAACAAGGGCGCAGTCTGTTTGTGCCCGAAGGCAACGCCAAAGAGGCCAGCCTGCCCCAAGAAGCAAAGGTATTGGCTGCAAACCACCTTCTGCAAGTTTGCGCTCACCTCAATGGCGCCGAACAACTGCCCCAGACCCACTGCTCTGCCACCGAAACCGAAACCCATTTCAACGCGCCAGACTTAAAAGATGTAAAAGCCCAGCATCAAGCCAAACGCGCCCTGGAAATTTCTGCCGCTGGCGGGCACAGCTTATTAATGGTGGGGCCTCCCGGCACGGGCAAAACCATGCTCGCGTCGCGACTGCCGTCTATATTACCCCCCCTCACTGAAGACGAAGCACTGGAGGTCGCCGCTATCCGCTCCATCAGCGGCCAAGATGTTGAAAGCTATATCCAGCAATGGCAAAACCGCCCTTTTCGTAACCCTCACCACACCGCTTCAGGTGTCGCCCTTGTAGGCGGTGGTAGCCAGCCAAAGCCCGGTGAAATATCTCTAGCGCATCGCGGCATTCTCTTTCTCGACGAACTGCCAGAGTTTGACCGCAAGGTGCTCGAAGTGCTGCGTGAACCCCTTGAATCCGGCGAAATTATGATTTCCCGCGCTGCACAACAAGCCTGCTTTCCCGCCCGCTTTCAGCTTATTGCGGCAATGAACCCCTGCCCCTGTGGTTATGCCGGAGACAGCTCAGGCCGCTGCCATTGCACACCAGAGCAGGTGAATCGTTATCGGATGAAATTATCCGGCCCCCTGCTGGATCGTATCGACATGCACATCAACGTACCCGCCTTAGCGCCGGGCACCCTGCGAAGCGATACAGGTGAAGCAGAGGCCAGTCAGAGCGTGCAAGAGAGAGTCATTACTGCACGAGAAATGCAGTTAAATCGCCAGCAAAAAGCCAACTTTGTGCTGCAAGGTCGCGAAATAGAAACCCACTGTGCCCTCAGCGAAGAGCAGCACCAATTACTGGAAAAAGCAGCGCAACAACTTAATCTCTCTGTGCGCGCCTACCACCGCATTCTCCGAGTCTCTCGCACCATTGCCGACCTCGATGCCAGTTCGAGCATCAAAATGCAGCACCTTACTGAGGCGCTGAACTACCGCCCCAGCTTTAATCTTCAGCCCAACGCCAAAGCCGTCTCAATATAGTCTCTAGCCAGGAATTCCACTTTGCCACAACTTAACCCTCGTCAAGATGAAGCTGTCCGTTATATAGATGGCCCCTGCCTGGTGCTTGCCGGTGCAGGATCAGGAAAAACCAGTGTAATTACTGAAAAAATCGCCTACCTGGTAAAACACTGCGGTATTCCTGCCCGAAATATTTACGCGTTAACCTTTACCAACAAGGCCGCACGAGAAATGAAAGGCCGCGCAGGAAAGTTACTGGATAAAAAAGAAAAACGCGGCCTGAGCGTCAGCACCTTCCACAACCTTGGCTTAAGAATCATTCGCTCGGAATTAAAACACTTGGGCTTAAAAACTGGCTTTTCTATTTTTGATGGCCAAGATACCAAGATGATGATCAAGGAACTCATGCTGCGCAACGGAGAAGACTCCGACGATCTAATTGGTGAAGTGCAGCATCAAATTTCCCAGTGGAAAAACGAAATGCTGCCGCCAGCAAAAGCAGTTTCCTACGCCAAAGATAAAAACATGCTACGGAATGCCCACGTTTACGCCGCCTATGATCGACTCTTGCGCGCCTACAATGGTGTCGATTTTGATGACCTGATTTTATTGCCGGTTAAACTGTTTAACGAAGAACCCCAAGCGCTGGAAAAATGGCAGGGCCGCGTGCGTTATATGCTGGTGGACGAGTATCAGGATACCAATAACGCTCAATACCAACTGGTAAAACAACTGGCCGGTATCCGTCAGGCATTTACCGTGGTGGGGGATGACGACCAGTCCATCTACTCTTGGCGTGGTGCTCGCCCTGAAAACCTAGCGGAGTTATCTTCTGACTTCCCTAATCTGCAAGTGGTTAAGCTGGAGCAAAATTACCGTTCCACCGGCACTATTTTGAATGCCGCCAACGCTGTCATCAGTAACAACCCCCATATCTTTGAAAAGAAACTCTGGAGCGAACTAGGCTTTGGCGAGCCTATCCGAGTGATCGAATGTAAAAACGAAGATGCCGAGGCGGAAAAAGTTGCCAGCGACATCCTTAATCATCGCGTACGCAACAGCACCCAGTTTTCAGATTATGCCGTTCTCTATCGCGGCAACTTCCAATCCCGACTCATAGAAATGAAATTTCAAGCCTTGCAGATCCCTTACAAAGTCAGCGGCGGCACCTCTTTTTTCAGTCGCGCGGAGATCAAGGACATCATGGCTTACCTGCGCTTGGTCATTAACCCTGACGACGACAATGCTTTTTTACGCATCGTCAATGTGCCGCGCCGAGAAATCGGCTCCAGCACACTAGAAAAACTGGGCGAATATTCCAACCAACGTCACGTCAGCCTTTACGCTGCCAGCCAAGAGCTGGGGCTCGAACAGTTTCTGGATAATCGCGCTTTGGAGCGCCTGCGCCGATTTACCCACTGGATCGATGGCGTGACCTACAACGCCGTTGAAAGCGACCCCGTAAAAGCCATTCAGGAATTAATCACCGATATCGATTACGAAGCCTGGCTGCATGAACAAAATAGTAATGACAAAATGGCCGAACGAAAAATGCAAAATGTCTGGTCACTGGTGGACTCCATCAAAGGCATGATTGATAAAGCCGAAGAAGAGGGCGAAGAAGCAGACCTGAAAGCAGTCATCAATAAACTGGTTTTAATGGATATCCTCGACCAGCAGGAACAAGAAGACAACAGCGACCGCGTACAACTGATGACCCTGCACGCGTCCAAGGGGCTGGAATACCCCCATGTTTTTCTCATCGGCGTCAATGAAGAACTTCTGCCCCACGCCACCAGTATCGAAGAAGATACCATCGAAGAAGAGCGACGTTTATTTTACGTTGGCATCACCCGCGCCCAACGCACTTTGTCCATGACCTTAGGGCAAGAACGGCGACAGTACGGAGAAAAAATAGACTGCAGCCCCAGCCGATTTCTCGACGAACTACCTCAGGAAGACTTGCGCTGGGAGGGCCGAGGCGAAAATAAACCCCAAGAGGAAAAGGATGCCGTGGCACACGCGCACTTGAGCAATATTCGTGGAATGCTGGGGGACTAGGATAAACAGGGTTGCGATAAGCAATAGTGTGGCCTATACCTTTTAGTATTCGCGAAAGTAATACCCCTTAACATCGGCTTATTACATTCACCAAACGAATCTTACAAGGAAGCAAGTGTTCGTATGAAAGCAGCCTATTCACTTTTTGCCGCCTCTTTTTATGCTACCGCCCTGATAACAAGCAGTTCTGTGGGTGCTACCGAAGCACTCTCAATCAGGGGTTTTGCCAGTGCTGGCTTTGTAACAGGCGACAACCAGTTCGAATATACCAGCGCATCAAACACGATTAATGAATCAGCCACCTTTGGTGCAGATAACACCATCGGCTTGCACATAAACGCCCAGGTCAACGACAAGGTCGAGTTCACCTCCCAGCTTCTTGCCAAGGGGACGGCGGATGCCTACAACCTGGGTGCCCACTGGGGCTATCTCGCCTACTCGGTCAGCCCCTCTTTCACCTTCCGCGCTGGCCGTTTGGTGCTGCCGATTGCAGCCATGTCTGAATATATCGATGTGGGTTATGCAATGCCTTGGGTACGGGCACCCGCCGAAGTTTATTCCGCATCCATGGTGAATAACTACTCCGGCTTTGATTTGTTATACACACTGCCCTTAAAAGATATGCAGTTAACAGTGCAGCCATTTATTGGCTCATTACCGAAAGCATCCATCAGTGGAGTAGATGCCGCCGCGAAACAGGGAGCTGGACTCAGCACCGCCCTCCATTTCGATCAAGGCAGCATCAACGCAAGCTATATCGATGTGTCCGATATGGAGATCACCTATTTGGGCCAAGACTTAAGCGTCGGCATCACATTTATTTCCCTAGGCACCCGCTTGGAGTTGAATAATGTGCTATTTATGGCGGAATATGTAAAAAGACGCTCCGCACGTGGTAACGGGAGCCCTGAAACAACAGTGGAGGCCTGGTATACCACGCTGGGCTACCATATCGGAAAATTCTCACCCCACCTTACCTTCGCAAAGGGTGAGCCAGACTCCCAGCAAAGAGTGTTACCCGCAGGTACGCCGGTCCCCACACCCTTGGGCCCTATGCCCTTACCTGAAGCAATGATTGTAGACCCCGCCCCCTTTAGCTATGCGCAAGAGTCGATCACCTTGGGTTTACGTTACGACATGTTTAGTAAAGTCGCGTTTAAATTAGAAGCGCAAGAAATTAAACCCACCGGCAACTCCTGGGGGCTGTTCGCCAAGGACCCTGGAGATAAAGCAAATTTAGTCAGCTTTGCGGTTAACGTAATGTTCTAAGGTGCTGTTAAAAGCGCCCGCGCCAAGCTTAGCCCTTGGCTTAAAGCGCTTCTTGAAGCCTGACTAAGCTGCTCAGCGTTTGCTTCTCTTTCACGACTCTACTCAGGCAGCATCACAACAAGCCCCGCCAATCTTTCTGACTACCTATCTAACTAACTATCTAACTATCACCTCAACACGGCGATTTTGAGCTCGTCCTTTGCTCGTCTTATTGCTGGCAATGGGTTTGCTTTCTCCATAACCTTCTGCGGCAATACGCATTCGCTCAACGCCTTGCTCAACCATATATTTTTTTATGACATTGGCTCTTTTTATAGACAACTGAAGATTTTCCTCAGCTTCACCAGTGTCGTTGGTATGCACTTTTACTTGCACCTTCACAGCTTGGTACTCCAGCATCGTGTCTGCAAGCAGATCCAACACAATCATGGCAATTTCGCTTAACTCAGCGGAGCTCTTTTTAAAATCAATACTCAATAAATCCAGTTCCGCTATTTCATCTTTTGCCGCGATGAATTCACTGTTCATAAGGTTCTTTTGTTGCACAGACTGCCCTTTGGGTTCTACTTCTTCTTGCCGCAGCGGAGAGCGTTCCTCAGCAACAAGTGTTTGTACCTCGCTAGGGCTTTGACGCTCTACTTCCTGGTCAGGGCAACCGCTAATATTCAGCACCGAAAAGCGAGGCGTATCTGGGCACATGTCCTGATCATCCGGCACGCCATCGTTATCCCTATCACTGGCTTTAAAGAGTTTTGCCAAGCGTTTTGATTTGATCACAAACTTGGTCAGCAATGAGAGGGAAATAAGGTTTGCATCACTGGCATACTGATCGTAATCAGCCCGCACACTAATGCCTTTCGTTAGCTGCCACTCAGCACCGAGGCCATAGCTAATCTGCATATTACTTTCTTGTTCGTATGGCACCAATGGCGAGGTACTTTCATTACTAATTGTTGCAAGGCCGCCTTTTGCGTAAAGACCAAGTTTATCCATAGGTCTGTAAAAATAATAACTACCCATTGCAGCAAGAACGCTGTAACTCAGGCCACCTACTTCCTGCCCCGCTTGCAAACGGTGGCTAAACGTTGCCTCACCCAGGTTGGCATAAACCAGATCAATGTTGGCATTTTCAAATAGCTGGTAGCCAATAAATAATTTAAAGCCGCTTGCCATATCTTCTTCTGTCAACAAAAAGCTTTCAGACGGCACCTCTGGCGTTAGAGATGAAACACCAAAACCTGCTCCCGTATAGAAGCTCAAATCCAAGGTTTCAGCCTTAACCGTTGAAACAATAACAAAGAGAATGAAAAGACAGGAGGTACGTTGGATCAAAATAATGTGATTCCCTTTTTCAAAATTGCCAAAAAATAATGACGTGTTATTTATTAAGTCTAGCAGCGGCTATTACTTGCTGGTTTCGCAATAAAAGTAGCAAGCCGAGCGCTAACAAAAATCCCATATTGATACTTCCGCCCAATGATGACTTTAAACCAACCTCACCTTCCAGGTGATCCGCCTTGCCGTTCCCATTCAGGTCGCTGCCCGCTTCTTGCTGGTCGCCAAATCCATCATTGTCACTGTCCGAATCTAGGTAGTCGGGCACAGCATCGTCATCGCTATCAATAATACGTAAGGTCGAGCCATTAATACCCTGCTCAAGTGCGTCATTGATACCGTTTCGATTGCCGTCGCTGTCTAGCAATATTTGCCCCGTTCCATTCACATCGAGGGAGGCCTTGCCGATTTCATACAGATCGTAAAGGCTGTCTCCGTCACTATCGAGATCAATATAATCCGGCGCACCGTCTCCATCGCTGTCTCTCAGGTCTGCACTGGAGCTGATATTGCTGTGGATTAAACTGCCGTTAGTGCTGATATTGGATTCGTTTTGGGCAAGAAATACAAAACCAAGCTCAACGGTGTCGGCAATACCATCGTTATCACTGTCTAGATCGAGATAATCGGGCACGCCGTCGTTATCGAAGTCGGCGGGGCTATCAGGAAAGCCGTTTCCATCCAGGTCAATGCCTCCTTCGACCAGATCGGATGCGCCATCGTTATCATCGTCTACGTCGAGATAATCCAGAATGCCGTCGCCATCACCATCGCGGGTGAGGTCAAAGATATATAGCTCAAGATTAACAACATCAATTACCCCGTCGCCGTTGGCATCACCGAATTCCAGCTCAATGCGTCCGTCACCGTTTTGATCAAATTCAGCATACTGCTCAGGCAAGTCCCAAAAACCATCGTCGTTGCTGTCTAAGTCAAGATAATCAGGCAAGCCATCGGTATCGCTATCCACTGGCTCGCGGGTCTCTTGGAAGTTATCCGCTCGACCATCGTTGTTGATATCCTCGATGCCTGCTCCGGCTTCCTGCGCATCGGGAAGCCCGTCGTTGTCGCTATCGAGATCGAGGAAGTTGGCAATGCCGTCTCCATCGCTGTCCACATCGCTGGCGCTGTTTTCGGCCTTATCACTGATGCCGTCATTATCACTATCGCTATCAAGATAGTTCGCTAGGCCATCGTAGTCGCTGTCGTTTGCGCCTTCGATGAGGTCAGAGATACCGTCACCATCACTGTCATCATCCAGGTAATCAGCCAGGCCGTCGTTGTCTCTATCGGAAGGCACGGCGGCGTCATCAATGCCGTCGGCGTTGGCGTCGTTGCCACCGGTCTGGTCGACATCGTAGATGTCGCTGATGCCGTCTCCATCGCTATCGTTGCCAAAGGCTCCCGACTCAATACCATCAGAGATGCCGTCGTTATCGCTGTCGGTATCACGGAAATCGGCAATGCCATCACCATCGCTGTCATTGCGGCTCTCCAGTATGTCAGGCACGCCATCCCCGTCTTCATCGAGGGAACTGTCAATACTGTCGGCGGTGCCATCACCATCGCTGTCCAGCGGCATAAAGGCATCGTCCACACCATCGTTATTCGCATCTGTCCCGCCGGTGTTATCCACATCGAAGCGGTCATCAATGCCGTCACTATCACTATCTGTACCCGAAGTGCCGCCTTCCGTCCCATCGTCAATACCATCATCATTGCTATCGATATCCAGGTAGTTGGGGCGACCGTCATTATCGCTGTCGGGCAGGATGACATTGTCGTCAATGCCATCACCGTCGGCGTCTGTGCCGCCGGTTTGATCTACGTCAAAGCTGTCTGAGATGCCATCGCCATCACTATCGCTTTGAATCAACTGATTTTCGTAAATATCGGGGATGCCATCGCCATCACTGTCGGGGTCACGCACATCAATAATACCGTCTGCATCGGTATCCAAAGCGATGCTTTCGTCATCTACGCCATCGTTGTTCGCATCAACACCACCGGTCTTATCCACATCGAAGCGGTCATCAATGCCATCTCCGTCGCTATCGACACCCTCTGCGCCTGATTCGATTTTGTCTGGCACACCATCGTTATCGCTGTCCACGTCGAGGGAGTCGGCGATGCCATCTGCATCGCTGTCTTCGCAGGGTGAAGTTGTGCATTCCCAGCTATCCATCAGTAAGTCGCTGTCGCTGTCCACGCCAAGTGTTACGCTTACCTTTGCGCTGTCATCACTGGTGTTAAGCGCTGAGTCATTGGTGAAGGCCGTGAATTCACTGCTTGTCGCAGGTAAGCTATTGCTAGTGCATGCCCAGATTCCGCTTGCATCCGCTGTTGCAGTGCATGCCTCAAGGTCAGAGCCTCCACTGGGTGTGACTAATACGGTGACGTCTGAATTAGCTTCAGCACTTCCCGAGATAAGCGGTGTACTGGTACCAATTAGCTGTCCGTTTTTAGGGCTGCTTATAAGCGGAGCAGGTGGTGGCGTGCTGTCCAGCACAAATGTCACGGCCGCGCTCGGTGCGCTGCTTTCACCTGTTGGAGCACTAGCAATCGTCACCAGGGTGAACTCGCCGTCCAGTAGCGTGCTACTGGTGCACTCCCAGTCTCCGTTACTATCGGTAAGAGCAGGACACAGGGCGATACTGTTTGCGTAAACCTTCACTTCCGAGCCAACTTCTGACTTGCCGCTAACGGTGGGAGTGGTATCGCTAATCAAGGCGCCATCAGCGGGGTAAGTTATTTGCGCTGGTGCGGGCACCAAGGTATCAATGGTGACATCTAAGCTAAGTGCGCTTCGGTTTCCCGCTTGATCTACGGCTTCCACCAGCAGTGAATGAGCACCCTCGGCCAAAGTTAAGGTGGTACAAGACCAGTCTCCTGATGCGTTAGCGGTGGCTTGGCAGAGCAGGTTCCCCCCTTCGGAAACCTCCACACTGATATTGGCTTCTGCCGTACCACTTAGTGTTGGGCGATCTTCTGTCAAGGTATCACCTTGCGCAGGACTGCTTATCACTGGTACGGAGGGGAGGACAGTATCAACAAGGAAGTTCAAACTCGCACTCTTTACGCTGACATTGCCAGCTTCATCCTTGGCAGTCGCATAGAGAACGTGATCGCCCTCTGCCAAGACCGTTGTACGGCAAGTCCAGCTGCCTGAGCTATCCGCAATGATCGGGCTGGTGGCGCAGCGGTTCTTGTCGTCTTCCGATACCTTGTCGTATTCCAATACCTGCACGACTGCGCCTGCTTCGGCAACACCCGTGATGTCCAACTCATTGAAAATAAAGCTTGTGTCATTGGCGGGGGATGAAAAAATCGGCGCATCCGGCGCTTTGGAGTCAATGGTTATAGCCAAAACCGCGCTGGCTGGCCCGACATTACCCGCGATATCCGTCGCCACCGCACTGAGGCTATGGCTGCCTTCACCCAGAGCCGCACTGACACAAGACCAATTACCAGTATCATTGGTCAGTGCCGAGCAGCGTATTGTGCCGCCTTCTTTTATCTCAACGGTACTGCCATTTTCAGCCGTACCACTAAAGGTGGGCGTATTGGTAGTAAGCAAAGAGTCGGCGCTTGGGCTGGTTATTTGTGGTGCAGGCGGAGGCCCGGCATCGACAGAAACGGCCACAACAGTGCTCACTTCACTGCTATTCCCCACCGCATCTTTTGCGATGGCTGTAAGGTTATGATTCCCCTCGGCAAGCTCGGCGCTGACACAAGTCCAGGTGCCACCTGCAGTGGTGCTGGCTTGACACAATAAGCTTGCACCGGAATACACTTCTATTTGTGATTCTAAGTCTGCAGTACCTTCAATGCTTGGCGTATTATCCGTTAATAGTTCGCCATCAACAGGGCTGCTAATACTTGGCGCGTCCGGTGGAGTTAAGTCCACAGTAAAACTTGTTACTGCACTGCTGGTGCTTTCATTGCCGGCTTTATCGCTGACTTTGGCGCTGAGCAGGTACTCCCCTTCAATCAGAGTGCTACTTGTGCAACTCCACTCACCCGTCGCCGAAGCCACTGCGCTACAAAGTTGGATTCCCCCCGCTTCCACTACAACACTTCCACCGATTTCTGCGCTGCCTTGAATAAGGGGTGTCGCATCACCCGTAACGCTACTATTTGCTGGGCTGCTGATACTAGGTACTGGGGGTGCCGTCAGGTCGATAACAACAGTGATTGCGACGCTGGCGATACTGACATTACCCGTCTGATCCGTCGCCTCTGTCGTAATAGAGTGACTGGCTTCGCTGAGTACCGGTTTGCTGCTACAAGCCCATTGGCCCGATCCATCTGCACTACTATTACACAGCTCCGTCGCGCCATTTTTCACGCTCACTAAACTGTTTGCTTCGGCACTACCAGAGAATGCTGGCTGGACATTATTCGTTTCAGCTCCACTACTTGGAGACTGGATGACCGGTGCAGAAGGGGGGGTTAAGTCCACCGTAAAAGAAACTGGATTACTGGCAGCACTGATGTTTGTCGCTACATCGACCGCCGTGGCCGTGGCCGTTACCGTATGGGCCCCTTCGCTAAGGCTTTCAACAACACTACAGGCCCAATTATTGGACCCATCCACCGTCGCTGAACAAAGGGGGGTGCTCACTTCAAACACAGTCACTTCATCACCGGTTGTTGTACCGGTTCCGCTAAAGCTAATCGGCGTGCTATTTAAAAAAGTATTATTAGAAGGTGCGGTAATGACCGGGGCTGGCGGCGCAGTGGTATCAATGGTAATGGTTATCGGCGCACTGGGGGCGCTCACCTTACCACCGTCAAAATTATCTTTTGCGGTAGCTGCCAGGATATAGCTAGCGTCATCTGTTAAGGCCGCACTGCTACAAGACCAGATGCCACCTGCGTCCACGACGTCCGAACATAAAAAATTGGAGCTCTCTGTAACGGTGACGGTGCTGCCCGCTTCGCCGCTACCACTAATGGTGGGAGTGGTCACTCTCAATAAGCTGTTATTAAGCGGGCTACTAATTACCGGCACTGCTGGCGCAAAAGCATCTACGATAAAAGTACGCAAGCCACTGGCCATACCACTATTACCCGCTGCGTCTTTGGCTACGGCGCTCAGGCGGTGTGTACCTTCGGCAAGGGTGAGATCCGAAACACAGCTCCAGTTGCCATCCCCATTGGCAATGGCGTCGCACAAGGTGGTACCGGCTTCGCTCACAGTCAACGTACTATTCCCTTCGGCGCTACCGCTAATGCTGGGAGTGTTATTTGTCACAATTCCAGATGCTGCCGGGCTGTTAATTAGCGGAGCAACTGGGGGGGTGGTATCAATACTCAAACTCACTGCAACACTAACAGCACTGATATTCCCAGCGCTGTCAGTGCTTGTCGCTGTCAAACTGTAAGCAGCATCAGCAAGACCGCTCGTTGTACAAACCCAGTTTCCACTTCCATCGGCTGTGGTGTTACAGATTATATTTGCACCAGCGTAAACACTCACCGCGCTATTCGCTTCTGCCGTTCCGCTTACTACAGGGCTTGCATCAGCTAGCAGCGCATTATCTGCGGGGCTGGTAATAATGGGGGCGGCTGGGTTTTGGGTATCAATGCTCAAAACGACGCTCACACTTACAGCGCTTGTATTTCCCACTTCATCCGTGGCTGTGGCGCTAAAGCTGTAATCACCATCGGTCAATACAGCAGAGACAGTACAACTCCAATTGCCTAAGCTGTCGGCACTGGCATCGCAACCTTCTTTAGCCAACGTTTCAAGCCGCACGCTACTTTGCGCTTCGGCAGTGCCGGTAAACACCGGTTGCTGCTTGTTGCTAATACTGCCATCCAATGGGCTAGAGATGACGGGCTTATCCGGCGCAGTCGTATCGAGAATGAGTGTAATAATGGTTGCAGCGCTGATATTACCGCCAGCATCTGTCGCGTTCACAGACAGCTCATGCTCACCCTCGGCTGTGCCCATATCGAAGGTACAGATCCAGCTGCCGTCACTTTGTGCAAGCGCACTGCATAGTTCGCTGTCCCCTTCTCTCACGCTCACACTGCTATCTACTTCAGCCGTTCCAGAAATGGTAAGACTAGTGGATGATGCCACCGTCGCACCGTCCACAGGTAAAGAAATAAGCGGTGCGGAAGGAGCAAGACTATCAATGCTGACCGTTACTGCTGCGGATGAGGCGCTTTCATTGCCCACCGCATCCGTCGCCCTGGCAGTCAGAACGTGTTCACCCTGGGCAAGACTTGCGCCGCTACTACAACTCCAGTTACCGCCTGCACCTGCGCTGGAACTGCACAGTAAGGCGCTAGCGTCGTATACATCCACATCACTATCTGCCTCGGCACTGCCGCTCACATAAAGCTGACTGAGCGCTGATACCGCGCCATCAGCCGGGCTGCTTATGTTTGGCGCTGCGGGAGCCGCGGTATCAACGGTAACAAGCACGACACTACTTGCCGCGCTGGTATCACCCAAAGCATCCGTTACTGTTGCCGTAAAGTTGGTAACTCCATCGGCAAGAGAGCTGCTGCCGCTACAGCTCCAGTTTCCAAGCGTATCGGTGGCAACACTGCAATAACTCACGCCATCTGCAAAAACGCTGACCGAACCCACTGTGGTTGTACCGCTCACTTGCGGCGTGTTGTCGCCAACAGTACTGCCACCAATCGGTGACGAAATAAGCGGCGCGGAAGGAGGCAACGCGTTCACAATAAAGGATCGTAAAGCGCTGCTTGGCCCCGTTCGATTGGAGCTATCCGTTGCGGCGGCGCTAACACTGACAGATCCCTCGCCCAGGCTCACTGTACTTGTACAGCTCCAATTACCCGATGCATCGCTATTCCCACTACAAAGTGTCGTTGCACCACTGGAAACAGCCACTGAAACACTCAGCTCAGCTGTACCACTAAATTGAGGAAAACTGGAGCTCACCGCAGCGCCTTCTGTCGGGCTGGTAATTGCGGGCGCTACAGGCGCATTGGCATCAATCAGAACGGTAATACTGGTGCTGGGCGTGCTGCTATTGCCCGCAGCATCGGTCGCGATAGCCGTTAAAGAGTGAGCGCCATCGCTCAAAACTGGGCTGCTACATGACCAAGCTCCCCCCGCATCAGCCAGGGCCGAACACAGAACGAGTCCGTTATCATAAACAGCGAGCGTAGCAGCGCTTTCTGCTGTGCCGCTGATAACAATCTGGTTTTCAATAGAGAGGCTAGAATCCATTGGGCTGGAAATAACAGGCGCAACAGGAGCGGAATTATCAACAATAAAGCTTTCGTTTGGAGAAGGAGCCGTACTGTCGAGAGTATTGTTCACCTGGTCAATAATGTTATTACCTGACGCAAGCTCAAGGCCAACATTCCCCTCACCGGCAGCGGGCACAGCCACTGTCATTTCATAAACCTGATTATCGCTACTTTGCACCGAAAGCAAGGTCGCGCTTGCAGCAAGGCTACCGCTCAGCACAAAGTCTGTGAGGTCAAGCTGGCTCACTGGCTCACTAAAAGTCAGCTTAAACAGCAGACTGTCTGAATTAGTGTATTCAGCTGAAGGAGAAAGCCGCTCAATCGCACTCAAGCTGGGTGAGCTGGTATCAATCGTTAATTCGTTATTGGTGTTATCGCTTGCGGCGTTACCTGCGGCATCCGTACTGACCACCACCACCTCGTTGTCACCATTAAGGTTCGGGGCAAAGTTTATGTCATCAGCAGTATTAATACTCCAATTTCCCGACGCATCAGCCACCACCTCATAACTGCCTCCCTCCACGTCAATAGAAACGGTGGTAAAGGCCTCTGCAGTGCCTGTTAAGGTGGGTGTTGCGCTACTACTGACGAGCGTTGCAACGGTAGGGGTCGTTGGGGCGGTGCTATCAAAAACAGTGGTGTTAGGGTTGGGCAAAGAGAAATCACTATTGCCATCAAATACGAAACCACGGCCACCGTTATACCCATTGGCGTAGGTGACGGTGATAGAGGAGGCAGGGTAAAAGCTCACAGACACCGACGTTTCAGTAGCCGCGCTAGAGGAGTTATTACTCGTCGCCTCAAACTTGATTTCACCGCTACTGGTACTGGCAGACAAGGTACTGTTCGCCGCAAAACTATAACTGGCAACAGATGACTGCGGCACTGTCACTGTTTCTTTTATTAGGTACTCTTTAGAACAAAGCAGTATGCAGGGCCTGTCCCAATTGCCTGTATCAATATCTTGAAAAAGAATCGTTGGAATAACGGTGATAGGAGCGCCTGTATCACTGTCGAAAAACTCATAACTGACGGTGATATCCATATCAGAATCACCAAGTACGAATTTGGCGTTATCTTCAACCGAGCTTATGGTGACATTACTTTTTTTCCCTAGCGCTGTGGCTTTAACATCTATTGAGGTGCCATTTAGCTGGCCGACATTGGTCCATAGTGCCGACTGCGGGGTATCTGGGTTAGAGGCAGGAGTGATGACCGGAGAAGAAGAAAAGTCGAGCTCTGTCGCCGCTGATACCGGGCCGCAAAGCATCAGCAACAAGCCAAATAAAACGATGTACAGCGAAGTAAATAGCTGCCTGAAAACCCCTAATGCCCTGTTATTCATATAACTCTCTGTTTATTGCAAAAAATACAGCTGCGCGCACTTTGGAAAGTCCTTCACAAGTTAGAGTTTATGTGTTTACGCGCCAACTTTCATGAGGGCTTCGTAGTACCTTGTGTAACGGCACGTAAAATAGTGCTTAATAGGCAGCTTCTACATTTGCGACAAGACTTAGCCAAGATTACAATCACCGTTCTCTTATAGGATAGAAGGCATTTGCAATAGAAGCACATTCATCTTATTGCCCTGTCGTACGCAAGCACGCAAATAGACAATTATAATAACGCCTTACAGAGGGGCAGCTGAATGGACATCACACAACGCGCTAAACTCATGCTCTATGCCATTTACGCATTCATGGCTTTGGTGCTCGTTGGCTTACCCGCAACAGCCTTTGTACTTTACAAGCAGCACACTTACCCACAAGAAGCGCTACAACTGGCCTCTTACACCTATCCCGATTTTGAAAAAAGCTGCGACCCCGACAACAAAACCGGTGCGGCCGGTGTTACAAACAACTTAAAAACAAAGAAAGGCTTCCGCTACCACCTAAGAACTCCCGACAATTACGATGCCCACTACGCCCACCCTTTATTGATGGTATTTGCACCCAGCCTCAGCGGCACTTTGATGGAGAAATACACGGGTTTAACGAAACAGGCGACGCAAGCAGGAATGATTGTGGCCTATGTAGACGGCAAGCGTTTAAATCTCGCAGCAATACAAGAATTTGGCAGCATCCCTAGCGAAATCAAGAAAGACTGGTGCGTCGATGAGCAGCGTGTTTTTCTGACAGGCCATTCCGACGGCGGCACCATTAGCTCGGCTTTGGCATTTCTGGAAGACAGCCCCTTCCACCCCACCGCTATTGCGCCCAGCGCAGCGGGTATTACAGGGGAAGAATTAAAACAGTATGCGTGCCCACAACCTTTGTCCGTTATGGTGATGCATAATGACGGCGACACCCATTTCCCTGGGTTTGGGAAACAAACAGCAAGCTGGTGGGCCAGCTGTAATCAGTGCAGCGAAACAAGCACAGCGAGCGCGTCCCCTGGCTGTATAGAATACCCTGATTGCGCTAATGGCGTAGAAACGCACTACTGCGAAGGACAAGGCGGCAGTCACCTAAGCTGGCCACACCAAAATGAGGCGATGTTGGAAATGTTTTTACGCAGTCCCAGCAAACAAAAAGAAGTCGGGGAGACGTAACAAAACCTTACACACAGTTTCACCAGACCAACAGACCGCACTTTTATAAACTTCTAGAGTGGTGCCTCAAGACAATCCTAGAAACCGCAACTGGAGTACGAAATTCTGCACAAGCTCTTGCCGCACCTATAAAATTTTAAAAAGTTCTCATCACCAATAAGGTGAGCACGAATTTTAAAAATTTCCTATGTACGGCAATATCTTGCACATCTTTTTCGCACCCAGCTGCGGCTTCTAGGATAACAACAACCCTGGAGCACACCGTATGCGGAACCAATTTAAAACCTTTTTACTTGTCGCTTTCTTTAGCGGAACAGCCTTAGCAGCCGAGCACTCGACGACCGCAAACCCCCTCCCCGAAACACCCCAGGTCGAGGTATGTGACTTTGTTGACCCGGAGCGTTGCGACTAAAGATGCGAGCGCTGCTGGGTTCAGGCAAGCATCAGCTTGGACTCAGACATCAACACCGCCTTCCCGCCAACCCGAATCGTCAGGTCTGATAAACGACGATTATCCATCTCAACATTAATAATGCTTTGGCGTGCCCCAGAGTGCCCTCGTTCCACCGCAAAACAGTGGGTGC
>DFBZ01000113.1 GCA_002366835.1 Gammaproteobacteria bacterium UBA3067 | reverse complement strand
GTTACGTAATAAATCAAAGACATTTTCCGCAACATGGCAGAGATTCACCAAGTTATCCAGCTGCAGAAAACCGCCGCCGCCTTTTACGGTGTGAAACCCTCTGAATATCGCGATCAGCAAATCAAAATCGTCGGGACGTTGTTCCAGTTCTACCAACTGTTCGGACAACTGCTCAAAAATTTCGCCCGATTCAATTATAAAATCCTGCAGTATCTCCTCATCAGGATCAAAGCTCATCCATTAACTCCCTAAAATCCAAGGCTTGATAGTAAGTCGTCTACATCATCTTGCCCGGAAACAACATCTACACGCTCTTCTTTATTAATGATTGGGCCTTCAGCTTCTATAGCGTCTTTTTCTACTTTCTGTGCTTTTTCAATGCCCGCCAATTCCTCAACAGTACTTGCCGTTTTAACAAGTTCAACCAGGCTGCCTTCGATTTCCTGCACCAGCTGAATCACTCTTTTTATAACCTGCCCGGTTAAATCTTGATAATCTTGTGCCAGGAGGATATCAGAGAGATTGGTCCCTAAGCCCTGCGAAGAAACAATGGTGCTATCGATAAATGCGCCCATTTTTTTGTGGAGCTCCCTGAATTGATCAGGATCAACCTCTCCCTTAAGAACACTCTCCCACTCGGGCTTTAACTCTTCAGCAGCCGACTGAATCATATTTGCCGCGGGAATCGCTTCCTCCACCTTGTCCATGGTTTTATTTGCGGCGTCTTCTGTTAAATTTATGACATAGTTCAATCGATCGGAAGCATCGGAGATACGGGAAATTTCTTTCTGACTTTGCTGATTCATCTCTATATCAATATGAAAGTCAGTAATCGCGTTGTGCAGACTTCTCGTAAGCCGACCGACCTCTGAAAACAAGGTACGATCTCGCGCTTTGTTTAAATCTTCTAATACTTTGAAAGCTTCATGAGAATCTCCTCTTTCCAAATTTTCAACCATGGCCTTAGCATGGGCCATTATTTCCGATTTGGAATCATTAGGATCATCATTCCCTGCCAACTGATTGGTAGTTTCCGACACGGTTTAGCTTCCTTCTATTCGCTCGAATATTTTTTCGATTTTTTCTTGAAGAACCGTAGCGGTGAAAGGCTTAACAACATAGCCGTTTACCCCAGCCTGTGCCGCCTCTATTATCTGATCTTTTTTGGCTTCGGCGGTCACCATCAACACCGGCAAGGAATTAAGATCGGGGTCTTCTCTTACCGCTTTCAATAATTCAATGCCCGTCATGCCCGGCATATTCCAGTCCGTTATCAGGAAATCAAAGCTTCCTGACTTGAGTACCGGCAGCGCCGTCTGACCGTCGTCGGCCTCGGTGGTATTGGTAAAACCTAAATCTCTAAGTAGGTTTTTAATAATTCGTCTCATTGTTGAGAAGTCATCAACAATGAGGATTTTCATATTCTTATCCAAGTTTCTCTCCAGTGGAATACAAGTCGGCGAGACATCTATAGTGCGTTCTATCTAAAGTCTAGTAGCGCTTTCTAAGCTATCCACCTTTTTTTTATATTTCGATGTTTTTCCACAAACGATGGGGCTAATTGCGCTATTCGAAATTCTAAACGCGCACAGAAATACAGAGTAATAAAAAAAGGACTCTGATTAGGAGGGAGAGGGAAACTAGGGACCTTCTATTTTTGATCGAATGCGCGCTGCGGCCTGACTGTGTATTTGACTCACCCGTGACTCGCTGACACCCAGCACTTCACCAATTTCTTTTAAATTAAGCTCATCGTCATAATAGAGGGATAGCACCAACTGTTCCTTCTCGGGCAGGCTCTTAATAATATCCGCCAACTCACTCATAGAGGAGTGGCGTTCGGCTTGCTCGTCCGGATTAAGGTCTTGTTGGTACAAAGGGAAGTTTGCGGCTTCAAAGCCTTCTTCGTGATTTTCCAAATAACTATCGAGGCTGAATAATTGGCTTCCACGCATATCTTTTAGCATGGAATGATATTGCCCTACCGTAATGTCGAGCTCTTTGGCAATATCACTGTCTTTGGAGTTGTAGCCCGTTCGCCCTTCGACACGGTTCATTGCTTGCGCAATTTCCCTTGCGTTGCGATGAACGGAGCGCGGGCACCAGTCACCTCTGCGCATTTCATCCAAAATAGCACCACGAATGCGAATACTGGCAAAGGTTTTAAAACTTGCACCCTTGTCATTTTCAAAGCGCTTTGCGGCATCCAGCAAACCTTCCATTCCCGCTTGATACAGGTCATCGGCACACACACTCGCTGGCAGGCGTGCCATCATATGATGAACGATGCGAGACACTAATGAGGAATGTTCTTCTACCAGCCGGTGCAGCGGGTCTTTGTCACGCTGACTATACATAGTTATTTACTATAAACAATATTGCGGAAACTTACTGATGCTGACCTCCGAGAGCCAGCTGATCGACGAAAAACTCCAGGTGTCCACGAGGGCTTGTTGGTAAAGGCCACTCATCAATTTTATCTGCCAAGTGCTTGTAAGCTAAACTCGCTTG
>DFBZ01000143.1 GCA_002366835.1 Gammaproteobacteria bacterium UBA3067 | reverse complement strand
GAGCTGGCTGTGTAAATCAGCAAACTCCAGAGCCTTGGTAAAGGTGCCGCGACTAATAGTAAGAAAATAGGTGGTGGGGTAGAATTTCCCTATCACTGCTGCCGCCCCCTCCAATGAAGTAACGGGGCTGGTTAAGCCTGAAAAAGTTACCGCCGGAAGCAGTGTGGCAATCATGGTGCCAAACATGGCGGCAATCTGGGTGCGCGTGAATGCCGACATCAGCAAGCCCAGCCCGGTTGTGCTGATGACATAGAGTAAGGCACCGAGGGTGAGGGTGAGAGCGCTGCCTTTTAAGGGTACATCGAAAATATAAATAGCCATAAGCACCAGATTAAAAAAGTTAATCATCGCCAAGCCGATATAGGGAAGCTGCTTTCCAATTAGAAACTCAACACGGGTAACCGGTGTTGCGTAGAGGTTGGTAATGGAGCCCAATTCTTTTTCACGCACCACACCCAGGGCCATCAGCATGGCTGGAATCATAACCAGTAATAAAGGGATAACTGCAGGCACCATCGCATAGAGGCTTTTAAAATCCTGGTTGTAGCGGTAACGGGTTTCCAGTTCTATAGGGCTATTTATTGGTGAACGACCAAAGTGACGAATCATTAAATCGTTAATATAACTGTAGTGCATGCCTTGCACATAACCGGCGGTATTTTCGGCCCGAAAGGGCATGGAGCCATCTATCCATGCTCCTACAGAGGGTGCTCGCCCACGGCGTAATTCTTTGCCAAAATTTGGTGGAATTTCCAGAGCCAGGCTGAGCTCACTGGAACGCATACGCTGATCCATTTCTTTATCGTTGAGTATGTCGGGATGCCTGACGAAGTAGCGGGAACCAGCAATATTCTGAATATAATCGCGGCTTTCTGGGCTGCGGTCCTGGTCGTAAACCGCAAAAGGAATATTATCAATATCCATATTAATGCCGTAACCGAGTACAAACATCAAAATGACGGTGCCAAATAGCGCGAAGCCGAGGCGAATCGGGTCGCGGGAGATTTCCAGTGTTTCCCGGTGAGCGTAACCAAATAAACGGGTTAAATTAAATTTGCTGGAGACATGCTGCGTTTTTTTGTTTTTTCCGTTATCGCGTATACCCTGTTTGTTTTGTTCTGTATCTAGTGATGTTTCTGGTTCTTGATGTGCTTCCTGCAAATAATGAACAAAGGCGTCATCGAGGTTTTCTTTCTGCGTGCTCTTTATTAATTCCTGGGGTGTGTCGGTGGCGAGGACTTTACCGGCATGCATTAAGGCGATGCGGTCGCAGCGTTCTGCCTCATTCATAAAATGGGTGGAGACAAAAATCGTCACGTTTTCATCTCTGGAAAGTGATATTAACAATTCCCAGAAACCATCACGGGCGATGGGGTCAACACCAGATGTGGGTTCATCAAGAATTAATATTTCCGGCTCGTGGATAGTCGCAACGGCCAGTGAGAGGCGTTGGCGAATTCCCAGAGGTAGTTTATTGGTCAACGCATTGCTATAGGCTTGCAGATCAAAACGCTGAACAAGTATGGAAATGCGTTCAGCTGTTTTTTCGGCGCTAAGATGAAAAAGGCGGGCGTGAAGATCGAGGTTTTGAAGAACGGTTAATTCGCTGTATAAGGAAAAAGCCTGTGACATAAAGCCCACACGCTGGCGGGTTTGTAAATCATGGGCGTTCAGAGGGTGGCCAAAGAGACATGCGTCGCCTGACGTTGCAGGCTGTAAGCCCGTTAACATCTTCATGGTGGTGGTTTTACCGCAGCCGTTGGACCCCACAAAGCCAAAAATCTCCCCTTGTTCAATTTCAAAGCTCACTTGGTCAACGGCGGTAAAGTCACCAAAACGTTTGCATAAGTTGGTGGTTTTTATGGCGGAAGGGCCGCTGTTGGAAGCGTCACGAGGAGGGATGACAAGGGCTTTGTGTGTGCCTCGCTTTTCTTCAGGTAATAGTTGAATAAAGGCGCTGTCAAGATTGTTAACACTTTGGCCCGGGTTATTTATTCGGGCTTTCTCCATAAGATCCTTTGGGCTACCGGTGGCGAGAATTTTTCCATCATCCATCGCTGCCAGCCAGTCGAAGTGTTTTGCTTCATCCATATAGGCTGTGGACACCAGCACGCTCATGGCTTGGCTTGTATTTGAAACATTAGACACCTTGTTTGAATCAAGCTGGCGTTGGCGGATGCGTTCGATTAAAGCCCAGAACTGGCGCCGTGAAAGTGGATCGACCCCGGTGGTGGGTTCGTCGAGAATAAGAAGCTCTGGATCATGGATTAAAGCGCAACACAGCCCCAGCTTTTGTTTCATACCACCAGAAAGCTTACCCGCCGGTCTATCCCTAAAAGGTGCCAGCCCCGTGCTTTCTAATAAGTCATTAATTCGCCACTGGCGTTCCTTCTTTTGCTGACCAAATAAGCGACCGAAAAAGTCTACGTTCTCGTAAACCGACAGGCTCATGTAAAGGTTTTTTCCGAGCCCTTGAGGCATGTAGGCGATACGCGGGCAAACGGCTGAGCGGTGGCGAGACTTGCTCATATCGCCATTCAGGGTAAGCACTTTGCCAGTTTGAATTTCACGCACCCCAGCAACTAAACTCAACAAGCTCGATTTCCCAACGCCGTCTGGGCCAATAAATCCAACCATGCAGCCAGAAGGAATGTCGAGGTTTATTTCAGACAGCGCCTGCGTTTTGCCATAGCGGTGAC
>DFBZ01000121.1 GCA_002366835.1 Gammaproteobacteria bacterium UBA3067 | reverse complement strand
AAGGCTATTCTCGAAAGTTGGCGTGATGAGTTAATGATCGAAGTCGATCGCACAGTAGTGCTTATGGAAGATGACGCGGGCAATGTGCCTGACCCAAATGACCGCGCCTCGCAAGAAGAGGAATTCAGCCTTGAGTTACGCACCCGTGATCGTGAGCGTAAGCTGATAAAGAAAATCGAAAAAACCCTGGTCAACTTAAAAAATGACGAATACGGCTATTGCGAGACCTGTGGCGTAGATATCGGAATCAAGCGCCTGGAAGCCCGCCCGACAGCGACCCAGTGTATCGACTGCAAAACCCTGGACGAAATTAAGGAAAAACAGATCGTCGGCTAAAACAGTTTTACACGCATACCCTGGGCGCTCTCGTTGCTCCGTGCGCGCCCACAACACTCCTTTTTGGAGTAAACCATGCCCAGCTCACCAAGGCCTTATCGTGGCCGCTTTGCGCCCTCTCCTACAGGCCCCTTACACTTTGGCTCCCTCGTTGCCGCCCTTGGCAGCTACCTCGATGCGCGACAAAACAAAGGTACTTGGCTGCTTCGTATTGAAGACCTTGACCCCCCGCGAGAACAGCCAGGCGCTAGCGACCTTATCCTGAAAACTCTGGAAAGTTATCATCTTTTCTGGGATGAAGAGGTGCTTTACCAAAGCCAGCGTCAGGCAATCTATGAAGAACACTGCCAACAGCTACTCGCTAATGACACGGCTTTCTACTGCGCCTGCAGCCGCTCTCAGCTCGGCGGCTCTGGGCAAGTTTATCCTGGCTACTGCCGAGGCTATAGAGAAGCCCATAAAGCCGATTGCGCCATCCGTTTTATGGTGAACGAAGAAGAACTGTGTTTTCAGGATCAGATCCAGGGCCGCCACTGCCAACTACTGCACAGCGAAGTGGGTGACTTTGTTATCAAGAGAAAAGACCAGCTTTACGCCTACCAGCTTGCCGTGGTCTGCGATGACCACCTTCAAGGCGTGACACACGTGGTGCGTGGCATTGATTTACTGGACAACACACCCCGCCAAATCGCACTTTATCGCGCCTTTGCTTACCCCGCCCCGACCTACGCCCATTTGCCGGTGATTATTAATAGCGATGGACAAAAGCTGAGCAAACAGAACCTTGCGGCCCCCATCTCCTTAAAAGAGACCCGTACCACGCTTTTATATGCGCTGGCAGCACTCAAGCTTCAACCACCTGCTGAACTACAAACAAACAGCCTTGACGACATACTTCTCTGGGCCAACAATATCTGGAACAAGTCGGCACTTTTAAATCAGCGACAAAGCATCTGCCCCGCGCAGATCCCCCAATAAAATCGATCGGCAACAGCAAAGGATCACTCCATGTACATTGATCGACTACTTATTCTTCTGATAGCTGGCGCTTACCTAGTCACACCGATTATCACCCACTGGTGGACCGAAGGCGGCACCGCTTGGTACCGTCCTTATCTCATTTGGGCTGGCCTGATTGCCACATCATTTTGGATCACCCATAGCCGAGATCTTGATGAATTTTAGTGTTGTAGAACTTACCCTGGTAGGAAGCACCTACCTGCTAGCCCTATTTCTTATTGCTTACGCCACCGAAAAGGGCATTATCCCCCACAGGATCAGCCGCCACCCCACGGTTTATATCCTATCCCTCGGTGTTTATTGCAGTGCGTGGGCAGTTTATGGCAGCGTCGGCTTTGCCTATGAAAATGGTTATAATTTCCTGTCTTACTACCTGGGTATCGCTGGAGCATTTCTTATTGCTCCCATCACGCTGGCTCCTTTCTTACGGCTAGCCCATACCTATAAACTCAACTCACTGCCCGACCTGTTTGCCTATCGGTACAGAAGCAAAGTCGCCGGCGCGAGCGCCGCATTCTTCCTCACCCTTGGGCTGCTGCCGCTATTGGCCTTGCAAGTTCAGGCCGTTGCCCAATCGGTATCGATACTCAATAACGACCTGAATGAAAACACCGTTGCCGCGATATTTTGTATTCTGATTACTCTTTTTACAACGATGTACGGCGGACACAGCAAAGTCGGCCGCAGCAAAAAACACGAAGGGCTGGTGGCGGCCATCGCTTTTGAAACAGTCGTAAAGGTCATCATTATGCTAATGGTGGGTGCCTATGCCGTATACAATGTATTCGATGGCCCCGAGGATCTCCAGAACTGGCTGAGCAATAACCCTGCCGCACTGGAAATGCTTTATGAGCCGCTCAAAGAAGGCCCTTGGCGCAGCCTGATACTGACTTTTTTCGCGGCCGCTATTGTAATGCCTCATATGTACCAGATGGCGTTTACAGAAAGCACCAACCCTCGCTCGCTACTACCGGCCAGCTGGGGTTTTCCGATTATATTATTTTTAATCGCCCTCTGTATTCCCCCCATTCTCTGGGCAGGCATCAAGCTGCAAAGCCCTGTTTCACCCGAGTATTTCACCTTGGGCATCACACTTACCAGTGACTCGCGCCTAATGCCCCTTATTACTTTTGTGGGCGGTTTAAGCGCCGCCAGTGGAATAATCATCGTTGTCACGCTGGCACTTTCCGAGATGTGTCTAAACCACCTTGCTTTCCCCATTTACAAGCGATCAGCCAATCGCTTTTCTATAAACTGGGTAAGGCTTAGCAAACGCCTACTTATGACCTCTATTATTTTGCTCAGTTTTGGCTTTTATGTCGTGCTGGGCAATCATCTGGATCTTTCTCAGCTGGGCACCATATCCTACATCGCAACCTTAAATTTCGTGCCCGGCATTTTGGGCCTTCTATTTTGGAACAAAGCCAATCGACAGGGTGTTATTAGCGGCTTAACGCTTGGCTTTATACTTTGGTTTATCCACTTCTTATGGCCCGCCCTCACTCACACGCAGGTTTCCACTGCGCTCACCGTCACCATGTCGGAAGTATTTGGAGAAGACCTTGTCTACATGAGCGGGCTTATTGTTATTGCCAGCAATGCGCTCACCTTCATTGTCGTTTCACTACTAACTCGCACCAGCGAGGAAGAACAACGCGCCGCTGAGGTGTGCGCACTGGATACCCGCCAACAATCCAGCCAATGGGAGCTCTCCGTTAACGCGGCATCAGAGTTTGTATCCTGTCTGACTCCGCAAATTGGTGAGCCAATGGCACAGAAGGAGGTGGGCCAGGCGCTCGCCGAACTCAAGTTAAACCTTGACGAGCAACGTGCTTATGCCCTGATTCGCCTCCGCGATAGACTTGAGACAAACCTCTCCGGCTTTCTTGGTTCTTCCGTTGCCCAGGAAATCATGGACCAGACCATCCCTTATAAACAAAAGTCTGAATCTGGCAAATCTGAAGATATTCATAGAATTGAAAGTCGTATGGAGGCCTACCGTCACAAGCTTTCAGGCTTGGCAGCCGAGCTGGACAGCCTGCGCCGTTTTCACCGACAAACTCTGGAAGACCTGCCCATTGGGGTATTTTCAATCAGTAAAGATGAAAAGATACAAGCGTGGAATAAAGCGATGGAAGCGCTAACCGGCCACAACGGTGGACGTATCATCGGCACTCGCATCAGCAGTATGAAACAGCCTTGGCGAGATTTTCTTATCGATTTCATTCGCGGCCGGCCTGATTATTCACCACAAGCATCGATCAGCATCGGCGAAAAGGATTATGAACTCAGCTTACATAAAGCCGCCATTGGCACCCAGAACGCCTCCGAACCCTCCAGCCTGGTTATTGTCGTAGAAGACTTAACCGAACTACGCCTGCTTGAATCGGAACTCACCCACAGCGAACGCCTTGCCTCCATTGGCCGCCTCGCAGCCGGGGTCGCCCACGAAGTTGGCAACCCTGTAACCGGGATTGCCTGTCTCGCCCAGAACATTCAATACGATACAGAAGATGAAAACCTTCTTGATACCGCCGACCAGATTCTTGAGCAGACCAATCGCATTACCCGTATCGTGCAGTCATTGGTGAACTTCAGCCACAGCGGAGAGGTCAGCCATGAAGAGCACAGCCCAGTAAATCTCCACGAGTGTGTTACCGAGGCCATCGACCTGTTGCGATTAAGCACATCGGGCAAGCTATATGATTACCATAACGGCTTACCCGACGGCCTTCAAGTGATGGGCGACTCACAACGCCTACTCCAGGTATTCGTTAATCTCATCGGCAACGCTCAGGATGCCTCGCCTCCAGGCAGCGGAATCAACATTTTCAGTGAAGAAGACAGCCACACTGTGATAGTCCATGTGGAAGATGAAGGCGAAGGTATACCCAGCGAGCTGCAGGAACAAATCTTCGAACCCTTTGTGACCACCAAAGATCCCGGCGTTGGCACAGGACTGGGCCTATCGCTGGTCTATAGTATTATCGAAGAGCACTATGGCCATATCTCCGTGACCAGCCCCGTCAACCTGGAAAGCGGGAAGGGCACACGCTTCACCATTACACTTCCTGCGAGCCAACAGCTCAATCACTCACTTGAGGATTAGGATACCTGCATCGTTTCAGCCTAATATCGAATCTGTTACCCTAGAAACCTCAGTTTAGTGCGAAAAAGATGTGCACCAACAGTAGGCGCTTTTAGGCGAGATATTGCCGTGCATAGGAAATTTTCAAAATTCGTGCTCTCCTTATTGGGCGTAAGCGCCGTATACGGCTGGAGATGAGAACTTTTTAAAATCTTCTAGGTGCGGCAAGAGCTTGTGCAGAATTTCGTACTTCAACTGCGGTTTCTAGGGTACATTGGAATCCATTCACATCCGCTTATTACACAAGTTGAATTTATGCACCAAGTACTGATTGTCGAAGACGAAAAAGTAATACGCAAAGCACTGGAGCGCCTGCTGTCACGCAATGGATATCAAGTCACCACAGCAGGAAGCGTCGACGAAGCAGAATCTAACGACCTCTCTTTATTCGAGCTAATAATCAGTGATTTACGCCTTCCCGGTCGGCAAGGCACAGACCTTATCAAGCTAGCAGGAAGTACCCCGGTTTTAATCATGACCAGCTACTCCAGCTTAAAATCAGCGGTAACAGCCGTGCGCCAGGGTGCCGTAGATTACATTGCCAAACCCTTCGACCATGAAGAAATGCTCACCGCCATCGCACGCATCATTGCAGAAAAAGTCGGCAAAAAAGACCAGAGCAGTGATGATACAAGTATCCCCGCCGATACGGCTACCGATGCAAACAAAGAAAAACCCGCTGGGTCGAGCATCATTGGGCAATGCGAAGTAATGCAGCGTTTATTTAAACAAATTCAAAAAGTTGCGCCCACTGATACTACCGTGCTTGTGCTGGGAGAGTCCGGCACCGGTAAGGAGTTAGTGGCAAAAGAAATCCATCACCATAGCCCTCGTAGGAATGGCCCGCTGGTCTCCGTCAACTGTGCGGCCATTCCTGACACACTCATCGAATCTGAACTTTTTGGGCATGAAAAAGGCGCATTTACGGGCGCCACAGCCCGCCGAGAAGGATTGGTGGAAGCAGCAAATGGTGGCTCCCTGTTTTTGGACGAAATCGGCGAATTACCCCTGGATGCCCAAGCGCGCTTACTGCGATTACTACAGGAAAAAGAAGTTCGCCGGGTTGGCGCCGTCGATGTGCAGAAAGTGGATGTTCGGGTTATCGCAGCAACCCATCGCGACTTGAAAACACTTTCCGAAACAGGCGAGTTCCGCCAGGACCTTTATTACCGCCTCAATGTCGTCTCACTCAAGCTGCCACCCCTGCGCGCACGCGGCGACGACATTATCGAACTTGCCCAATTTTTTCTTGGGCGATACTGCGACAAAATGGGCCTGAAAAACAAATACTTTGCCCCGAGTTGCACGCAGCTGATTAACACCTATCACTGGCCTGGCAATGTCAGGGAGCTTGAAAATGCCATAGAGCGCGCCGTCATCCTTAGTGACTCTGATACCATTTCAAAAAGCGAGCTAGGCTTAGAGGAGATTGAATATATGCCTTCCTTCGCCCCGGAAAGTACACCGCCCATGGCCCCAGACAGTTTTAGCGAAACTGACGATGCGGAAGAGTCTCTCGAAGACTACTTCCAACGATTTGTGTTGGAAAACCAGGATAATATGACAGAAACAGAACTCGCTCAGAAGCTCGGCATTAGCCGGAAAAACCTCTGGGAGCGGCGCAAGCGTTTTGGAATTCCTCGTAAAAAAGGTGGCCAAAAGTAGATAATACCGCCAATCATCATGTCGGCAGAAAGTAAGAAGTTATTCACATAAAAAGTGTGAACCAGCTCATGTTACCTGTTACCAATGTACCCAAAGGTAACAGTTTTACCCGTCCCCCTTGGTAACACCTAGCGATATATACTTTTGCCATAAAACCACTAAATATTTATATGCTGTTGTATTTGTTAGCCTAATGGGGTTAAGCAAAGCTCTTGGCACGCAAAATGCTACCTATAACTTGTAAGACATAAAACAATAAAAATAAATAGAACAATAATAATAGCCCACAACAACAAAATAACCGCGTAGTGAGTAAGCGTATATCAACCATATACTCTTACCTTCTTAAGGTATCGGAATATAATAAAACCAATAATCCGGTCAGCACATCGAGGGCGCTAACATCCATCACAAATATAACAATAAGAAAGTGATGCGCTGTTAGCGCCTTTACTATTTTTATCCCGCCAAAAGCTTATCCATTGCAGAAATTACACCACCTTCTTTCATCCCTTACGCTTTTTTGACTTTCCGTCCGCTTTTCTCTCTAATGACCATCCCTAAACCTTATCAGCTAACGAATACAACATCGTGCTACGAAAACTGTTTCACCGTTTAGCCCCAACAACAAAAGGCGGCAATAAAAAGACAATGCCCTCCGGCCACCAGATTATCCCCCGCGACCAGCACTGCATTTCCCGCAATAATATTAGCGAAAACGCACTCAAGGTGCTTTATCGACTAAAAAATGCGGGCTTTGAAGCTTACCTGGTGGGCGGTGGCGTTCGCGACCTATTACTGGGTGGACACCCGAAAGATTTTGATATTGCCACCAGCGCCCACCCTGAAGAAGTGAACGCCTTATTCAGAAATTCGCGCTTGATTGGCCGCCGTTTTCGCCTGGTGCATGTATTATTCGGGCGCGAAATGATTGAAGTAGCCACCTTTCGCGCCGCCCCACAAGACCCCGACCATGCACAGCACCAGCAGTCAGCAACCGGGCAATTATTAAAAGATAATGTCTACGGAAACCTTGATGAAGACGCACTCAGGCGTGACTTCACCATCAACGCCCTTTATTACTCCATCGAAGATTTTACCGTGCGCGACTTTGCTAACGGCCTCGAAGACTTGAACAAACGCCAAATCCAATTAATCGGCGACCCCGAATCCCGCTACCAGGAAGACCCTGTGCGCATGCTGCGTGCCGTGCGCTTTGCCGCCAAACTGGATTTTGACATCGCAGTGGAAACCGCCGAACCCTTATACCGGCTGGGTGATCTACTTGACCACATTCCCTCTGCCCGCCTGTTTGATGAAAGCCAAAAGATATTTACCAGCGGCCATGCCGAAACCAGTTGGCGTCTACTGCAGCACTACGGCTTGGTGGCCCATCTATTTCCCTTTTTTCCATCACAGCCCAATGAGCACGCCACGCAACTCATCCAGCAGGCCATGCGTAACACCGATGCGCGAATACAAGCAGGCAAACATATTGCACCTTCTTTCCTTTTCGCAATACTGCTCTGGCACCCTGTGCGGGAAGAGATGCAGAAACATCAAGACGAGGGTTTACCCCCCATGCAGGCCTTACAAAAGGCTTCCCACCACATTATCGATCAGCAAATTCGCACCATTTCTGTTCCACGCCGCTTCACCACGGCAATGCGAGAAATGTGGGACCTACAATTCAAGCTGCCCCGCCGGCACGGCAACAGAGCAGAAAGGCTGGTCAGCCACCCCCGCTTTCGGGCAGCCTACGATTTTTTATTACTTCGCGAGGAGTCCGGTGAAATAGAACCAGGGCTTGGCGAATGGTGGACGCTTTACCAAGAGGCGGATGAAGTGGAGCGCAAAAAGATGGTGTCAGAACTGTCTCCCAACCCACCCGGTCGAAAAAAACGACGACGCCCCAAGAAGAAACCGGACAGCCAGCAGCACTAAAGAACAAACAAAATAACCATGGGCAATCACAACACCAAAGGGGCCGAAGCCTATATCGGCCTCGGAGCCAACCTCGACGAACCACAGCGGCAACTGGAATCTGCACTGGCGCAGCTTCAACAAATACCGGAAATAGTCGTGCACGGGTGCTCCAGCTTTTATCGTAGCGCACCCATAGGGCCAGAAGATCAAAACGATTTCATCAATGCCGTTGCCAAGATAAACACTGCCCTCTCTCCCGTAGAACTATTGCGACAATGCCAACACATTGAGCATATTCATGGCCGTGTAAGGAAAGCAGAGCGCTGGGGGCCTCGAATACTAGACTTGGACTTATTACTTTATCGCCCTCTACATACCGACCAGGCAAGAAGGCCACAGTGGTTAAGCCTGAATAGCCCCGAGCTTTCCTTGCCCCACCCTGAAATTCATCATCGCGCCTTTGTTGTAATCCCGCTACTGGAACTCACACCGAGCCTGGAGATAGAGGCCGGCACCCCACTCAAAAACAGCCTAAAAAAACTTTCTGCACAGCGCCTGCAAAAGCTTCTTTAACAGAAACTCAAAATGCAACTGAACATGATGTACACTCAACCCACCAGCACCCACCACACAGCGAGTGATAAAAAATGAGCAATAAGGCCACTCTCAACACACTGCTTCAACTCAAAGCACAGAATGAAAAGTTCTCCTGTCTCACTGCTTACGACGCCTGCTTTAGTCACTTTATATCCGAGGCAGGTGTTGAAGTGATGCTGGTAGGCGACTCCCTCGGCATGGTTCTGCAAGGACGTGACAGCACCCTCCCCGTCAGCATCGATGACATGGTTTACCACACTCAAAGCGTGGCGCGCGGCAACCAACATAGCCTGATCATGGCTGATATGCCCTTTATGACCTATGCCACACCAGAGCAAGCTCTACAAAATTCGGCAAAACTCATGCAAGCCGGGGCTGAGCTGGTCAAACTGGAAGGCGGCGAATGGCTCAATGAATCCGTAAAACGACTCAGCGACTGCGGCATTCCCAGCTGCGTACACCTCGGCCTTACTCCCCAGTCGGTGCATAAATTTGGGGGTTACAAGGTACAAGGACGTACCCCTGAAGCCGCAGAGCAACTGCTTCGTGAAGCATTGGCCGCGCAAGATGCCGGAGCAGCCATGCTGGTGCTGGAATGTGTGCCCAACGCTGTGGGTAAAGCTGTCACAGAAAAAGCCGACATCCCCGTCATTGGCATTGGCGCAGGCCCTGACACAGACGGCCAGGTGCTTGTACTGCACGACATGCTTGGACTAAGCCCTGGTAAACCCGCAAAATTCGTAAAAAACTTTTTATCTGAAAACGGCGGCAGTATTCAAGCTGCAATTTCTGCTTATCATCACGCAGTGAAAAACAGCTACTTCCCTGGCAAAGAGCACGGATTCAGCTAATGAAAACCCTGAACACCATTAAAGCCATACGCAAGGAGCTCCACCCACTTCGCATGGAAAAAAAACGCATTGCCCTGGTGCCCACAATGGGCAACCTTCACGCCGGACATATTTCCCTAGTCAAAGAAGCCTTAAATTACGCCGATGTAGTGGTAAGCACTATTTTTGTAAACCCCATGCAGTTTGGCCCTAACGAAGACCTGGACAGTTACCCGCGCACCCTCGAAGCAGATAAACAAAAGCTGCTCGATGCAGGTAATCACTTTCTGCTAACCCCCTCCGTCGAGGAGATCTACCCCAGCGGCATGGATCAAACAACGGTACATGTGCCTGGCTGCACCGAATACCTTTGCGGCGAAAAGCGTCCTGGCCACTTTGATGGGGTAACAACCGTTGTTACAAAACTATTCAATATGATACAGCCGGATGTAGCTGTGTTTGGACAAAAAGACTACCAACAGCTCACCACCATTCGAAAAATGGTCAGAGACCTTTGTTTTCCAATAGAAATCATAGGCCTGGAAACATGCCGTGAAGCCGACAAGTTGGCAATGAGTTCGCGCAATGGTTATCTCGACAAGGAAGAGCGAAACAAAGCGCCCGCACTTTACCAAGCATTAGAGCAAATAAAACTGGCGCTGCTATCCGGCGAGAAAAGTCACACAACGATCATAAAAAATGCGCAACAATCCCTTGAAAGCGCTGGCTTTTCGACTGATTATCTGGAAATAAGGGATGCAGACACCTTGGAATGCGCAAGCACAGATAGTGCGCGCCTTGTGGTTCTCGGTGCAGCGTTCTTGGGCAAAACACGTCTGATTGATAATCTCGCGCTGGAGTTGAACCAGAAATAAGTTTGAGGCATACTTGCCGGCCATTGCGGTTGACGCAGCGCACAATGCTGTTCAAACCCAATGAAAATAACATTAGTATTGCGCACCAGCATGCATAATTCACGAATAACAGGGGGCGGCTAGCTATGCAAAGCACTATGTTGAAAGCCAAATTGCATCAAGCCCAAGTAACCCACGCGGAACTTGAGTATGAAGGGTCATGCGCTATTGATGGCGATATGCTCGATATGGCAGGTATTCAAGAATACGAGCAGATCCAAATCTACAACTTAAATAATGGCGAACGCTTCACCACTTATGCCATTCGCGGTGAAAGTGGCTCCAGAATGATCTCGGTTAACGGAGCAGCTGCACATAAAGCAGATGTTGGTGACAGGGTGATCATTTGTGCCTACGCAGGCTACAGCTCAAGCGAGCTGCTTAATTTCAAGCCACGGCTGGTTTATCTTGGCCCTGACAATGAAATAGTACGCTCCAGCAACGCTATCCCCGTACAGGTCGCCTAGTCGCCTGGAGCTGTAGCAGCTTTTATTTTCGCGGATTTCAAACCGATCATTTAAGCTAAAAAGACTCTGCATAAAGCGCCGCACCCACCAGTGCGGCGCTTTTTTATTATTTGTTTTTAAAGTTTTCACTTAAGGGCATCTCTAAAACCTGTTTGCGCTCACCCCCCCCCTAAAGTAGTACAGCCTCCCCGTTACGTCAAAATTCATCCTCTCCAGGTTTCAGAGCACGACAATCCACGTTATGCTAAGTGCAGAATGACCTTACACCTTCTGGGAGAGATATTCTGATGCCAACTCGATTATCAAGCGCAATAACATGGAAAAAGCTCCACCAGCACCAGAAAGAAATCGCCACCAGCACCCTTTGCGAACTTTTCTCAACAAGTAGTCAGCGGGCACACTCTTTTTCACTGGAAGCCGCCGGGCTACATCTCGACTATTCAAAGAACCTGATTACCAAAGAAACCCTTGATTTATTCCAAGCCCTTGCGCAAGAGCTGGGTTTTGATGCCGCCCGTAAATCCTTACGAGAAGGCGAGCCCATTAATCACACTGAAAATCGCCCGGCCCTGCATACCGCACTACGAGATAAGCGTAATCCACCTATTTACGTTAAAGATAGCAATATTAGCAATGAAATCAGCAGCGCCAAGAAACAAATGGCTGTGTTCGTCAAGCAATTACACCAAGGTAAGGTAGTCGGCGGTAGTGGAAAAATAATAAGAGATGTCGTTAATATCGGTATTGGTGGCTCCTATCTCGGGCCAAAAATGGTGGTGGAAGCACTCACACCCTATCAACAAAACAAGGTGCAATGTCATTTTGTGGCCAACATTGATGGCAGTGAAATAGTCGAGACCCTGAAAAAACTCCACCCAGAAATAACCTTGTTTATTGTTGCTTCGAAATCCTTTGGTACTCAGGAAACTCTCCACAATGCCATCGCGGCAAGAGAGTGGATATGCCAACACCCACAACTGAAGACCTCCGTTGATAAACATTTTGTGGCCGTATCCAGCAACATTGCCGCCGCTAGTGATTTTGGCATTGCTGAGAGTAATATTTTTCCCATGTGGGACTGGGTTGGCGGGCGCTACTCCCTCTGGTCAACCATTGGCCTACCCATCGCCATCGCCATCGGTATGGATAATTTTCAGGCCTTATTGGACGGTGCCCATGAAATGGATGAGCACTTCTTCACTGCTGAGCCTCAAGACAACATGCCCTTTATTCTGGCAATGCTGCAAATCTGGTACAACAATTTCTTTTCTGCCCATAGCCAAGCGGTTATACCCTACGATTATTATTTACGCTCACTGCCTGAATACCTTCAGCAATTAGAGATGGAAAGCAACGGAAAAAGAGTCGACCGCGCCGGCCGAGCGCTCGATTACCCAAGCGCTTATGCTATCTGGGGCGGCCCAGGCACAAATGGCCAACATGCCTACCACCAGCTTTTTCATCAGGGCACACAATTTATCCCCGTCGATTTCATATTTCCACTGACCACACATAACCCAGTGAATTCGCACCACGCCATGCTGATTGCCAACTGCCTCAGTCAAAGCCGTGCCATGTTAGTGGGTAAAACACTGGAGCAAGCCACCGACGAGTTACTACAACAAGGCCACTCTCAGGAGGAAGCAGACAAACTCGCGCCCCATAAAGTCATCCCCGGCAATCGCCCCAGCAACACCCTCACCATGGACAAACTTACGCCTTCCAGCCTGGGGGCGCTTATCGCCCTTTATGAGCATAAGGTCTTTGCACAGAGCGTAATTTGGGATATTAATGCCTTTGACCAGTGGGGTGTGGAGTTGGGCAAAAAGATTGGCGATGAAATTTACCAATCGCTTTCCGACCCGAAACAAAGCTCAGACTACGACGACTCCACCAACCAGCTAATAAAACGTTTTAAAAGGTCCAACCAAGCATAACTCACCATTAACGACATCAATAGACGGCAGGAATAGACGCCCATGTACGATATCAAAAGCCATCCCGTACCCGAAGCAATCAAAGCCAACGCCCATATTAATAAAGAAAAGTACGACACTTGGTATGCGCAATCTATCAATGACCCGGATACCTTCTGGGCCGACCGCGCCAACGAACTGATTACTTGGACAAAACCCTGGCAACAGGTCAGCCAATACGATTTCAGCAAAGGTGAGGCAAAGTGGTTTGATGGGGCCACACTGAACGCCTCTTACAACTGCATTGACCGCCACCTTGAAAGCCGAGCCGATCAGGTAGCCATCATCTGGGAAGCTGACGATGGGCAAGATGAGAAAATCACCTACCAAGAACTACACCAACACGTCTGCAAACTGGCCAATGCGCTTAAAAGCCGTGGAGTAAAAAAGGGAGACCGCGTCTGCATTTATATGCCCATGATTCCAGAGGCCTCCTACGCCATGCTGGCCTGCGCTCGCATTGGCGCAATTCACTCCGTGGTATTTGGCGGCTTTTCGCCAGAAGCCCTGAAAGATCGCATTCTGGATGCCGACTGTAGCGTACTCATCACCGCCGACGAAGGTCGTCGCGGCGGCAAGACGGTGCCCCTTAAGAGCAACAGTGAAAAAGCCCTGGGCAGCTGTCCCAATGTACACACCGTGCTCACAGTGCAGTGCACCGGCGTAGACGTAGCTTGGCACAATGAGCGCGACATCTGGTATCACGATGCCGTCGCCACAGCCGATGCCCACTGCGCCCCCGAAGAAATGAACGCCGAAGATCCGCTATTTATTCTGTATACCTCTGGCTCCACCGGCAAACCCAAAGGCGTTTTGCACACCACTGGGGGCTACATGGTGCAGGCGGCTCTCACCCATAAATACGTTTTTGATTATCACGATGGTGATATTTACTGGTGCACCGCCGACGTAGGCTGGGTAACCGGCCACACCTATATTGTTTACGGCCCTCTCGCCAATGGCGCAACCACCTTAATGTTTGAAGGTGTTCCCAACTACCCCCATGCATCACGCTGCTGGGAAGTGGTGGACAAACACCAAGTGAATATTTTTTACACTGCCCCCACCGCCTTGCGCGCCCTGATGGGATTAGGCGATGAACCGGTGAAAAAAACCGACCGCTCCAGCCTCCGCATTCTCGGCACAGTCGGCGAACCGATTAATCCCGAAGCATGGGAATGGTATTACAACGTCGTCGGTGACAGCCGCTGCCCCATTGTTGATACCTGGTGGCAGACAGAAACCGGTGGTATTATGATTTCTCCTTTACCTGGAACCACCGATCTAAAACCCGGCTCAGCCACCAAACCATTGTTTGGCGTCGACCTCGCCCTACTCGACAGCAAGGGCAATGAGCTGGAAGGCGAAGCATCGGGCGTACTGGTTATCAAATCGTCATGGCCTGGGCAGGTCCGTTCGGTATACAGGAACCATCAGCGCTGCATAGAAACCTACTTCAGCAGCTTCCCTGGTTACTATGAAGCGGGAGATGCAGCACGGCGTGATAAAGATGGTTATTACTGGATCACTGGTCGCACCGATGACGTGCTCAATGTCTCAGGCCACCGCTTAGGCACTGCGGAAATTGAAAGCGCATTGGTATTACACGACGCAGTGGCCGAAGCCGCCGTCGTGGGCATCAAACACGACATTAAAGGTGAGAGCATATACGCCTACGTCACCCTGATGCATGACATTGAACCCACTGACGAATTACGCACTGAGCTGGTGGAAAAAACGAAGGAAGAAATTGGCGCCATCGCCAAGCCCGATACCATCCAGTGGGCTCCGAGCTTACCAAAAACCCGCTCGGGTAAAATCATGCGTCGCATACTGCGTAAAATCGCGGCCAATGACCTGGATAAGCTCGGCGACACCAGTACCTTGGCTGACCCCAACGTGGTGGACGATTTAATTAAAAGCCGCCCCTAAGCTCGCAAAATAGCCTCTGTAATATTTCAGGGGCTATTGTTTTATAATCAAAAAAACACCTCAACAGAGCGAAAATGGAAATTTTTCTCCAGCTTGTACTGGTCTTAATTTACTTATTCTCCTTTATCGCCATTGTTGATGCCATCCTCCACTCGCGCACATCACAAGGCGCTATGGCGTGGACCATTGCCCTGATCACCCTCCCTTTATTCAGCCTGCCCCTTTACATGCTCTTCGGCCGCCGTACCTATGATAAATACATCAAGGCACGACAGCATGTAGATGCCGAAATCACCCACACCGCACAAATACTCAAAGAGTCCATACAACCCTACCAATACCCGCTCACCAATCAGGAACAACAACTGCAAGTACTGGAAAACCTTGCCCCCCTGCCATTTACCAATTCCAATAGTGTCGAACTGCTGATTGATGGTCAGAAAGCCTTTCCCGCTATTCTGGAGTCACTAAAAAATGCCAAAAAATATATCATTATTCAGTTCTACATTGTTCGCCACGACAATATCGGCCAGCAGATTAAACAACTCCTGATAGATCGCGCCAAAGAAGGTCTGGATATTTATTTTCTCTATGACAGCCTGGGAAGCTTTGAATTAAATGATGACTATGTCGATGATATGAAGCAGGTCGGTATTAACATTTACGAATTTAATTCCACCGGCTTTTTGAAAAGCAATCGATTTCAAATGAATTTCCGCAACCATCGAAAAATTGTTATAACCGATGGGGAAACAGCGTATATCGGCGGGCTGAATATAGGGGATGAATACCTTGCTGCCGTACCCAAATTTCCTGTGTGGCGAGACACCCACCTAAAATTAACAGGCCCAAGTGTTCAAGTGATCCAACTGGCTTTTACCGAAGACTGGATCGCCGTCACCCGTACTTTGCCAAAGCTAAAATGGCGTCCTATAGCCAGCGAGAAAGAAGACGCAACACAAAGCGTAAACTCACTGCTGGTTTTGCCATCAGGCCCCGTCAGCACATTAGAAGTAGGCACCTTCTCATTTTTGCACCTCATTAATTCAGCACAAAAGCGTCTTTGGATCGCTTCGCCCTATTTTATCCCTGATGTCACCATGCGCTCAGCCCTGCAACTGGCAATATTACGTGGCGTTGAAGTCAGGGTATTAATTCCAGAAACACCTGATAACTTATTAAATCAACTCAGCACTTTTGCTCATGTAAACTGGATGATTAAAACCGGCATACAATTTTATTTTTATGAACCGGGATTTATGCACCAGAAAATAATCCTGGTGGATAAAAACATCAGCTTTCTTGGCACTGCCAATTTTGCCAACCGTTCTTTTCGCTTAAATTTTGAAATAAGTGTTTTGGTGAGCGACCGAAAGTTCGCGGAAAAAACAGAAAATATGCTAAAAGAAGATTTTAAACACAGCCACCTGATTACAGAAAAAGAACTGTGTTCTAAACCTGTTTACTTCCGCATACTCAGCCCCATTGCAAGGCTACTTTCTCCAGTCTTATAGGGCTCAAAACAACTTATTATATACTGTAGGCTGGATTGAATGAAGTGAAACCCAGCACTGACGTTAGGGTTTATCACTAAATTTAATTTCCTAATAAACTTAACTTAAACGCCTTAGCCACTCATCATCAGAACAAAGCTAAAGCAACGAAGCGTATCTAAATATTGCTGGGCTTCACTTCGCTCTCGGCAACTGCTCGATGCGTTGTTCTCGACCTCTGCTCCTGACTCGGCTCTACCGGTTCCTTCCATGGAACCGTACCTCCTGCACCCATGCAGTCGAACCTACCTACATGTAGCGACATCCGTGATGTATCGTCTGCTCTTAAAAATATAAACGACGAAACTTACGGTATAAAACAGATTTACAAAACCTCTGAATTTACGCAGCCTGAATCGCCAGCACAAATAACCAAATACAACAGCCATAACCGACAGAAAAAGCCAGAGAGCGAACAATATCCTGATTCAACACATAAGCGCCCGCATGTATAATACGCATTGCCATAAAAACAATCGCCGCCAGCGCTGATTTTTCAACATCCGCCCCCGAAAAATGTGCTGCAAAAACAGCCATTGAAAAAATAATGATAGATTCCCACAGGTTCTGTTGCGCGGCATACACCCGCGCACCAACACCATCAAGCAAAGCAGCTTGGGCGCGCGGCTGTTTATTATCATACTTTCCAAAGGTTTTAATCCGAATATAGCCACCTAAACTAGACAAGGCATACGGGAAAAATATCAGCACAAATAAACACCAAAAAGGTATCGTCATCACAAACTCCTATTTTTTAAATCATTGATTTTTGTCCACGCGCAATTATACTCCAGCCACACACAATAAACCTCACCGCCAACCAACAACCATAAAGGATACAGCCCCTCAATGGGACGTTACCGACCACCCGCTCCACCCAAAGCCCCCTACATCACTCCCGAGGGCTACCAAATGTTATTGAGTGAAGAAAAAGCCTTGTGGAAACGACGTCGAGGTGTGGTGCAGGCCTTATCCGAAGCGGCGGCGGAAGGTGATCGTTCAGAAAATGCAGAATACATTTACCGAAAAAAAGAACTTCGGGAGATCGACCGCCGAATACGCTACCTACAAAAACGCATCCCCGCACTCAAGGTGGTTGAAACTACGCCCAGCAACCCAAAACAGATTTTTTTTGGCGCATGGGTGACTCTGGAAGATGAAAAAGAAGTTGAACATAACTATCGGATAGTGGGCCCCGATGAGTTTGATCAAAAAAAAGAATATATCAGTATTGATTCACCTATGGCGCGGGCACTACTGAAAAAATTTGAGGAGGATGAAGTGGAAATCACCCTCCCCAGCGGTGTACAAATTTTTTATATCCTGAAGGTTTACTATCAAAATAGTGAATAGCGCCTAAAGCAAAATTTTCTCACTTATTCACTAACCCTCTCCAAAACCTCCTTTACGGCATCGCCACTGCTTTCAAAAATTTCGGCAATGGCGGGAAATGGGTCTGCAAAAGCATTTTGTTGCGCGCGCTTATAACCTTCTTTTAATTCTTTTTTCATTTCATAAGCATATTTAATCGAATCCACCTGCATGGTATGACGCGCGGCTTTATAAAAGTGTCCGGTATAACGCTTTTGGTCACGCAAGGTGATGCGATGCATTTCATCTACCGAAGGCAAGGTGTAGCACCCTTGCAAATACGCCTCCACCAACTTGAGCTGTTCGCGCGGGAAAGGCATCAAGGCCGGTAATACCTGCGCCAAACCGATAATAAATAAGTTAGGGTACTCTGGAATAAATATGCGCTTAAACAACGGCAATTGGTTATCTTCAACATTCACCAATGCCTTATCCAAAAACGGAAACTCTACGTTGTAGCCAGTAGCATAAATAACAAGGTCTACCTTCTCTACGCTATCATCCACGAAATGGACGTGATCGCCTTCGAAGGATTTAATGGTGGGTTTGATTTTAACATCTCCTCCACCCGCCCGAAGGAGGAATTCACCAGAAACAGTGGCGTGGCACTGGGATGGCCGAAAATCAGGTTTTGGAAGGCCAAATTTCTCCATTTTACCTACCGTCAGAGGGGCTGACACATCCATTAAAAAACGCTGAATGGGGCCAGGCAGCCAACCCGGACTCAAAGCCGTGAATTTATCGGCGGGTTTACCTAGTATGTATTTAGGAAAAATATAAACACCACGGCGCGTTGATACCCATAGATTTTTCGCGATAGAACGTTGGCTCAATTCCGACGCAATATCCATGGCACTATTTCCCACCCCCACCACAACAACATTTTTATCGCGCATATCATGAGGTTCAAACGGTGTTAAATAATCATGGGAATGCATTTCAATGCCATCAAAACTCCCACTGAATGCGGGGCTGGGCCAGCGTGGCGACCAGTGGTGCCCGTTACAGACAAACAACATGTCATAATAATGATTTTCTTCATCGCCCAACTCGACACGCCAGATTTTTTCCTCCGTTAATTCAGCGACCACGACTTCGGCATTAAATGTAATGCGCTCCCTGAGTCCGCAAAAGTCTACATATTGATTCAGGTAGGTGTAGATATCACTATGGTGTAAATAGTCCGGCGCGTCTTCCGGCAAGGGGAATTCATCGAATTGAAGAACGGTCTTGGAGGTGTCGATATGAAGGGATTGGTAGCAGGACGACATACCATTGGGATTTTTGTAATACCAATTTCCGCCGATATTGTCGCTCATTTCATACCAATCAAAGGGTATATTATTTTTCTGCAACATCCGTGCGGTGGTGATACCGCTGGAGCCAGCGCCGATAATACAAGCCTTGTGGTTTTTCATACACTCATCCCTGTTTTTATTCTAAGGAAGCGCTGATTAAGACCTTCGCTCTGACTTAAACAGGCTTGCCATCATTTTATTATTTTCCTTGCCAATTTATAACATGGTCGAATAGAGCAAGTAATTCATCTCAGGCGTCATCCTGTCGCCCATAAACAATTTAGGGCAAAGCGGCCACCTACCTAAAGCTGTGCTGCACATCAAATACCAAGCGGGGGCTATCCTCTACTGAATCATTTAATTCGGAAGAAGAGAAGTCGCTGTAAACAGGCAGAGCAAGCAGGATATTACCTTTAAATTTTCCGTAGGAAAGCTGCACGCCAGCACCAACATCTGCCAGCTTCGCCGTAGAATCGCTCACGTCATCTGTTAGACTTTTCGAAACGCCATAGGCAGCATCTGCAAAAATGAAGGGACCAAGCACATCCCTAAGGTTCACGTTACCAATATTATAATTGGCGAATTTCGGTGGATTTAAAAGCCAATCCAGCCCCAAAACAACTCCATCGTCTCCCGAAAACTGGCTAACAGGAAAGCCCCTTGCCTGAGTCGGCCCTCCCAATGAAAACTGACTAATGGAAGAAAGCGCTGAACCCGACACCTGCATCTGAGATCGCGCAATCAGGCGTGTACTATTTTCCACAAAAGGTGGCTGCCAAAAAGTCAGAAAGGTATAGTCGCCAGAAACGCTCCAGAAACTTTCATCTTGCCCTGCTTCGGCACCGAGTAAAAATTCTCCTGACGTTACTTTCACCGAACCTTGGTGCAGTATTCTTCTGGCTTCTTGCAACACATCAAAATGGAAGCTGAGGTGGGTATTACTAATCTCATCATCCAGCCCTATATTTCCGGCGGTTGGAAATATGCCTAACCTGATTTCTGAGGCAATTTCCTCCTGGGATAGCAACAAAGAATAATTTTTCTTCCGGCTACGTACTAATTTATAAGTCGCGGTGACATCCTGTAAAAACGTTTCACCTTCAATTTGAAGTGTATCAACAGACTCGGAATTTCCTGGCCCCAGAACAAACTCATTATTTGAAGCACCAACCTCCAAACGAAAGCGTGGGCTAAACAGATTTAAACCGTAACGCAGCTGCCCATAAAGAGTATTACTCGGATCAAAGGCATACAAACCCGCAATACGTAATTGGTCCGCCAAGCCCAAAGGGTTATGAATCAGCCCCTCGGCATAAAAACGGTGCTCACCCGTTTGTTCCGACCCATGATTATCCAAGCGTAGATTTACATCATAACGCTTTTCTGAACGTGCATTCACATTGAGTTTGGTATCGCCCACCTGCTTTCCCGATTCAAAAAAACCCTGAACATTAAACCCAGGAAAATCATTAATAAGAAAAAGGGCTTCTTCAATTTGACTACTTAATACTGGTTTTCCCATCAAGGGTTTAAATACTGAACTAATTCTCTTTTCGCTGTAGAGAGTATTATTACTCACTTCTACTTCACTCAACTCGCCCAACAACAAGGTGAGAGAAACAATACCATCTCGCACCCGCTGCTCTGGTATATATGCCTTCGCAAGAATAAAACCCCGCTCACGATAGTAACGCGTTATTTTATCGGCAATGGCTTCGATCATGCCCAGGGTAATGCCACGTTTTAGCCGCTGCTCTCTTACAAGCCAAACCAAACGCTGAACCTCCAGCGTAGTAACATGCCGCTCGATTGTTTCGTCTTCGATTTCACCCAGAAGTTTTGATAAAGCAGCGAGTTCTTCCAGCGTAAAACCAGATTCCAATAGCTTTTCTTCTTCCATCATATCAAAGCGAATATTCTCTACCATGCGGCTTACCTCTTGCAGGGTAATACCCAGCTCGGGAAACTCCACCATCCCCTGTAGGCGAAATTCGCTAATAGCCAAGCGTGCGCCAGATTGAGGATCAGGGTTTCGTTCTCGCACTGTGGGAATATCCATATCCCGCAACATAGACTTAGACTCCAGCTCCGGCACCTCGATAATTTCAGGCATATCGAGAAACCCGGCATAACTCGACAATGGAACAGCGATTAGCGCTAAGCATAAAGTGCAATAAAATTTTTCAAGTAAGCGCATTGAGGCAATCCAGGTTTTTATAGACAAAGGCGATAAATAAGAGGCGAGAATTATTCTTCGTACTCCTCAAGCTCATCCTCATAAAGCTGATCTCTCGGCATACGGATAGCAATTTCAGTGCTGGCATAATTGCGTACATCGGTAAAAATAGCCGGATTAATTTCCGCCAGGGTTTCCACCTCCACCAATTGGTCACCCGATACTGAGCTAAGAGCCTCAAAGGAATTGAACTGAAACACGGACCTGTCATCTATGCTGCGGGGCTGGTTGGGGTAAAAAATCGGGCTTAAACTGGAACGGGCATTAATCAATACCGATTCCTGAATATTGAGAACAAGCGGTCGATTAATGGTGCCGAAGGTGCCCTGTAAACCAAAAAATATACCAGCGTAAGCGGTAATATCCGGGTTATTGGGGTTAGCCTCACCCGAGCCTAAAAAACTACCTGTTTCGTTTTTTAGAAATAAGGTGCCGTTGTTAAACCCAGCATCGACGCTGCCGGGTTTTAAATAAATATCGGCATCATTATTGAAGGTAATATCACCGATATTTTTTAAACTCTCTAAGGTCACAACGCCAGTATTATTTATATTGATTTGACCTGTGCCATTTTCCGCAAATAAGGTGTCTGTTCGAGTTATTACGGGAGATTGCCCACTGCCGACACCCCTTGTGGCACGTAGTTCAATACTAGGTGCTACTAATCCACTGCCAGCCAAACTACCACTGCCCGCATCCAGGTTTAATAAAGCGCCTGCACTCACATTGCTTACTTGCAATCCGTTTGCTGAAATATTCATGCCCACATTGGTTTGGCTGTTTTCTATCAGCAAGGTATTAATGTCGTTCACGCTAGCGGAGTTTGCTGAAATAATTTCAAGACGTGAGAAATCATTAGTGCCGCTCAAGTTTATATCTGCACCCGGGCTTTGAAAGATGGCATTTTGATGCACGAGCACTA
>DFBZ01000120.1:3080-6082 GCA_002366835.1 Gammaproteobacteria bacterium UBA3067 | reverse complement strand
AGTAAGCGCACAAAGCCGAGCTGGTAGCCAATTTAAAACATCATCAAACTTCGCCGCAGCCCAACCAAAATAGAAAAAACGTGCATTCTTATACCCCCACATGGCATCAAGGGTATTAACAACACGATAGACAAGTACGCCAGATAAACCACCGACTAAAAACCAGAAAATCGGCGCAAAAATCGCATCACTACCATTTTCAAGAACCGATTCTGTTGCGGCCTTTGAAACACCTTCAGGGCTTAAGCTTGCCGTATCACGACTCACAATATAAGCCACCTTCTGTCGGGCTTGTTTTAATTCTCCACATTGAAGAGGAACACGCACAGCCTCTGCATGCTCCAACAAGCTCTTCCAGCCAATTGCTAAATAGAGCACCATTGCCGAAATAAAAAAGGAGATAAGGGGCATAGACTCTAGCGCCCTCTCAAGCATAAAAGCCACGCACCAAAGTGGAAAAACAACAATTCCCAGAGCAACAACACCGGGTAACTTTGAATTGGCTGAGCGATTTAGCCAGACTTCTACTTTATCAGCAAAAGCGCCTAAGCCAATCAAAGGATGAAAACGCTTAGGTTCGCCGAAAAAAAAGTCCATCGCTAACGCGGCTAGTACCGCATACATCATCATGAGAGTTGAAGAAGCGACAACAGCTTTTCGTAAGGCAATACCTTTTCAACCGAATCGGCAAGACGATTAATTTCTTGCTCCCGAAAGGCTTGGTAATCAAAATGTTCTGCTTGTTTTAAACCTGCCCACTTCAATAAATAGGCAAGCGATTCAGGGTGATCAAAAAGACCATGGAGATAACTACCCAGTACGGCACCCTCATCCGCCCAAGCGCCCTCACCGTGACCATCTATTATAAATACCGGTTGATTGAGACCTGGGCCGTAGCTTTCTCCAGCATGAATCTCGTATGCTTCCACGGTAACCCCTTGCTGCTGGCTCTCACCCTGTTGCTGCCTGTTCACCAAAACGCCACGCACCTGCTTTAATTGCTTTGCTGGGTTTAAAGAGGTTTCCATATCGATATAGGCCAAACCTTCGCTACTTCCTGCCTCCCCTTCGATAGCATGAGGGTCATGAATAGCCTTGCCGAGCATTTGATAGCCTCCACACAAGCCCATAAGCTTGCCGCCCAAACGCATATGGCGCTGAATTTTTTCTATCCAGCCACTTTCTTTTAGCCACGCCAAATCGGAACGTACATTCTTGCTTCCAGGAATAATCAACAAATCAGCACCCTGATAATTATGAGCACTCTCCACAAAAGAACAGCTTACAGAAGGATGTTGGCGCAGAGGATCAAAATCAGTGTAATTACTAATATGAGGGAGACGAATTACCGTAACATTCAAACCTGTGGAAGGAACTAAACTATTCTCATAATGGCTTAATGCCACACTATCTTCTGCTTCAATATGCAAGTTTTTAATATAGGGAATAACAGCAATTACCGGAATCTCCGTTTTTTCTTCCAGCCAAATAACTGCAGATTTTAAAAGACGCTCATCACCGCGAAAACGATTAATGACAAAGCCCTTTACACGTTTTTTCTCACTTTCAGATAATAAAGCCCAGGTGCCATAAAGATGGGCAAATACCCCACCCCGATCAATGTCAGCCACTATAATAACCGAGCAATCCACAGCTTCGGCAAACCCCATGTTGGCAATATCATTATCACGGAGGTTAATCTCCGCAGGGCTTCCCGCACCCTCGACAATAACCACCTCATGCGCATTTTGTAAAACCTGGTGTGACTCCACCACCTTTTCAAGCAGTGTCGGTTTATAGGAATGATATTCCTGAGCGCTCATATTGCCAATGGCCTTGCCATGCACAATGACTTGAGAACCCGTATCACTATTCGGCTTTAGAAGTACTGGGTTCATTAATACAGAAGGCTCTAGGAAACATGCTTGCGCCTGTACTGCTTGGGCTCGCCCGATTTCACCGCCTTCTTTGCATACGGCACTGTTAAGCGCCATATTTTGTGGTTTAAAAGGAGCTACCCGGATGGATCGACGTGCCAGAACTCGGCAGAGAGCTGCGACTAATACACTTTTACCCGCATCAGAAGTGGTCCCCTGAACCATTAAAGTATGTGGGGAATTCATGAATGACCCTTTAATAGAAAAGCCGCCTATTATGAAAATATTTTCGGCAAATTACCAGAAATGCCACCTTCACCTGTCACCGGCATAAATCTGTCACAAAGGCCTTTGCTGTTATCGGCCAAATAAGGAGCCGTTTGCGCCTTGCTATTCTTTATATAACCCCTCGAAAAAGCTTTACCTGAGAACCGTCAAATATTTAACAACATTTTACCAATTTTTTAACATGACCCAGAAATCTCATATAGAATACGTGGAGTTTAAACTAACACTCACCTAGGAGATATTATGCCTGATTCAAACAATGTCAGCGCGGCCGCAGAACAGGGCGTCGAAACAGTTCAAATTGCCGATGCAATTAGCGTCATTAACGATGTTGATGCGTCAAGTATCGATAAAATGCTCGAATTTACAAAGGAGTGGGCGCTTTCCTCAGGTTTAGACTGGGCAGTTAGCATCCTCTCCGCAATTTTGGTCTTTTATATCGGCCGGTGGGTCGCCCACCTATTGACCAACGTGCTAACAAAAGTCATGGAGTCAAGAAATGTTGACCCTTCGCTGGTGTCCTTCACCCGCAGTTTAACCAATGTGGCGCTGGTCACCTTTGTTGCCATTGCCGCGCTTGGTCAGCTAGGCGTGCAAACGACATCTTTTGTCGCCATTATCGGTGCCGCTGGCTTAGCGGTTGGCTTGGCCCTTCAAGGGTCGCTGTCCAACTTTGCAGCAGGCGTACTGATGATCATCTTTCGCCCCATTAAAGTGGGAGATTTTGTTGAAGCGGCTGGCACTGCAGGTACCGTTGAAGATATTCAAATTTTCGCAACCACATTGACCACACCCGACAACAAAACGATTATTATTCCAAATTCTGCCGTAACGGGC
>DFBZ01000120.1:0-2923 GCA_002366835.1 Gammaproteobacteria bacterium UBA3067 | reverse complement strand
GTCTTTTTCGACATCACTGAAAAAACAAAAGTCGCGTTAGATGCTGCAAATATTGGCATTCCTTTCCCACAGGTGGATGTCCACATGCACAAAGAGAGTGCAGACTAAACCCCTTCGGCAATCCATACTGGTGGATACTCTCAAGGTGTCCACCTTATTCTCTTTTTATGATTTACATCCAAGACAGTTAGTGCGACTCTTCCATAGGCTCATATTTAAAGAGCAGGTAGGCCTTGTTGGGCCTACATCTTTTGAAATTCAATAGGCAGTCGATAAACCGCAGTTCACTGCAAGTGCTTTAATATCGCATTTAATCCATTTATAAAAGAGGACATTTATCATGGAAAATAGTAACGATAAGAGTAACTCATCAAGCAGCCTAAGTTCCGAAAAAAAACGCTCTCTCAGCCCTTTTGACGAGTTGCGTTCCCATATACAAGACCTTGAGCATCGTTTTGAAGGTGTGCTGGGGGGAAGCCTTATCAAAACGCCAAAGTTTGACTGGCCAGAATGGACCGGGCTTGAATCCCTGAAGGCCGAGCTTCCTAAGGTAGACATACTGGACAAAGAGAACAGCGTGCTAATTCGAGCTGAAATCCCCGGCATGAAAAAAGAGGATATTGATATCTCCTTAAGCGACACCACCCTGACGCTTCGAGGCGAAAGCAAAGAAGAATCGGAAGAGAAAGGAAAAGACAACTACTTCCGACGCGAAACCAGCTCCAAATCTTTCAGTAGGACGCTAAGCCTGCCCTGTGATGTACAATCCAGTGGCGCGAAAGCAAGCTTTGCTGATGGCGTTTTGGAAATCAATATTCCAAAATCAGACAAGGCAAAAAGCCAAACTATTCAGATTGACTAGCACTTACTATTTCTGAACTAAGCGGGCTCTCACTGCCTGGGCGCCCGCCTCCTCCGCACGAACAAAGACCTGAAAATATAATTTGAAAACTCTTTGTTTTCATCCCGATGAATTTTCGCTACCCTAGCGCCTTCCCCACCCCTACTCTTCTCGTCGAGACCCTCTCTATGCGCATGGTATCCTGGAACGTCAATGGCATTCGGGCCGCAATGAAAAAAGACTTTGCCGAAGCCCTTCAACACTTTTCAGCAGACATTATTTGCCTACAAGAAACCAAAGCGCAGGACGAGCAAGTGTGCGAAGCCTTGAAGCCCATTACTGGATACCAACTATTCAGCAATTCTGCGGAACGAAAGGGTTATTCAGGCACAGCCATATTGAGCAAGGCCGAACCTCTCTCAGTACAATACGACATGGGAATTGATGAGCATGACCAAGAGGGGCGCGTTATCGCCGCCGAATATAACGACTTCTATGTTGTGACGGTTTACACACCTAACTCGGGTAGCGAATTAAAACGCCTCGAATACCGCCAGCAGTGGGATGCAGATTTTCTGAATTATTTAAAACAACTAGAAGAAAGCAAGCCTGTTATTGTGTGTGGCGACTTAAACGTTGCTCACCGTGATATTGATCTTGCCCGCCCCAAACCGAATTACAATAAGTCAGCCGGATATACGCAAGCCGAAATTGACGGTTTAGACAATATTATTGATGCAGGCTATATCGACACCTTCCGCTTTCTGTACCCGGAACAAATAAAATACTCCTGGTGGAGTTATCGTGCCGGTGCGCGGGAAAAAAATGTCGGGTGGAGGATTGATTACTTCTTGGTTTCGAAAAACCTGCGTGAAAACATCAGCGGCGCGGATATTCTCAACGACGTTACTGGCTCAGACCACTGCCCCGTGCAGCTGGATGTAAAAGCGTAAGAGGCCAGAGCTTTCTTATTACTGATTAGAACCCAGCAGCTAAATTCAATGTGCGCAACTCAAACTAACCGTTTACATCTTCAAGCACATAGTCTTTAAAATGCACCAGGCGGAAATTTTCTGCATCAGAGCAAAAATCAATATCGTATTTGGCTTTTAATACTGAGTTTGCCACTTGCTGTGGGGTGATTTTTTTAAAGAACGGGCCGTTTACTCTGTACCAAAGTTCTTTCAAAACAGGAAAGCCATCCAGAGACTGCGTATCGTTTTCTGTAAATAAGGCCGCCTCTTTTAGCAAGCCCAGCAAGCGACTATGACCAGCCACCTTTGCTTCTTTGACTGCCGAAGCTCCAATGCCATGCGCCACAACGAGCACAACGCCAACAGGAAGGGTCGCTGCCAATGTCGGCACAGAAGCTACGCTGGCCGCCGTTAAAATAGCTGAGTCAACGACTGCGTTGCCTTGCGTATAAGAAGGCATATCCAGTGTGAAATCTCGATGTGCCATAATAGTCTGATAACACTCACTACCACTAACATCATTTGCAGATATCGCTGGGGTGAAAGGTAAAAGGCTCAAGCCAAACACGGTAATTCTTCGTACTAATTCTTTCATTTTGCAAACCCTCATAACTGTTACTTGATAACCAAAATCAAACTCGCCTCCACCTACCTCGGCAGATTAGCGATTACTATATAATGGCTTTTGTAATTATTATGTGAACACCTTGTTGAGTTTCAGAGCAAAGCAAGTTGCAACCAATAAGTAACTTGTATTATGGCTCACCATGCCTCGTACAACATGCCAATTAAGGGTATAACAGTTATTCCAGGGTGGAATAATTAAGCCCGAGCGGGCTATGAAATAGAGTTCTTTAGTGCCAGAAAAAATCCCGTTTATCCGCCTAACATCATTAGCAGGTATCAAAAAGAAATGGATCGCTTTGAAAGCATGACACTGTTCGTCAGAGTTGCAGAAACAGGCAGCTTTTCGGTCGCTGCAAAAGAGTTTAATTTGGCACAACCCACCGTGAGTAAACACATTGCTAAGCTGGAAAAACAGCTCAATGCGAAACTACTCAGGAGAACGACACGACAGATTAAGCTCACCGACATTGGCAAAGAGTAT
>DFBZ01000079.1 GCA_002366835.1 Gammaproteobacteria bacterium UBA3067 | reverse complement strand
ACCGCGAACCAAAGTGGGTAGCGCACAGCATATTGCACTGAACTCGCTGGCAGAAGAAATCCTTAGGCGACGAGCGGCGTTAACTTGGAATACCTACCTATTTCCTAGCCCTCTACACACTGCTACGCATATCTCCTCTCCCAAGGGGTGTTTCCAGCGCATTAAAGCTCGAATGAAGATCCTAGGGCACGACATAGAGAACCTGCATCAGCATGACCTGCGCCGAACTTTTGCCTCGACGTGTGCGGAAGTAACGGGTGGTGATATGCACATGGTGGCGAGTCAGCTCAGGCACAGTAGCACCCATATATTACGGCGATATGTGCATTATCAATCAGACCATATCGCAAGGGCATCTGAAGATACAGGGAAAGCTCTACTGGCCCCCGCCAATCAACAGGGGGGGCAGTCATGAGTACAGATAACAGCGCGCCCCTTCTAATAGCTAAAGATGTAGCCGAAATGTTGGCTATCCCAGTATCGACCTTACGAAAAAATGTTTCTGTAAATCCCAGCGCAGTACCGCCCTTTTTAAAACTTGGTACAGCACGAAATGCACCTGTTCGCTGGCGTGAAGTAGACGTTACTGCATGGATAGAGGCGCGTTTTAAGGCAAGTAACGAAAACAACAGCGCTCCTCCATCATTTATTTTTTCGGAGGTAAATATAAAAACTTGAAAAAAACTGGGAGATAAAGCCGATTGAACGGACGTCACAAAATATATTTTTGTAAATTATTGAGAAGTAAAAAAATGATCAGTGCCTGATGTGTCGTCAGGCACTGCTTTCCCATCTCTTCAAATTTGTTCTTCGAAAACCTTCGCCAGAAAAATCCGACTAAAGAACCTATTTTTCACCCGATGGGGGAAACTACATTTTCTGAAGCAAAAAAAGAACCGCATCCGAGGTGGGAGATGGTGACTTAAAACTATCAGATAAGAGCAGTCCGCTGGACTGTACACAAAATATTTTTATAAATAATAGGTATCTAAAATGAAAATAAATATATCAAGAACGGGCTTATTACCAGCCACTGCATCAACTAAGTTTACTACTGAGAGCATTCCTTTCTCTCAAATGCATGAAATTACTGCAACCAGCAACTACAGCAATATTATTTGGAGGGATGGAATCCGGAAGGCAGCGAACTTCGTCTGCGCCAATAGTTTGATCCTCGATATCGACGGAACAGTGCCTGTTGGTGAAATGAAAGGCGCATTCGAAACTACAGAAAACGTGTTGATTGTAACAAGTAAAAGTCACATGAGTGAACATAAGGTGACTGATACTGGCGCGCTAGGCAAGGAAATAGAGCCTGCTGATTACTACCACGTAATTATCGCGCTCGAAGAGCCAATCACAGACTTAGACACGTACAGGGAAGTCACAAAAAATTTGATAGATAAATTCGATGGTGATCCATCGTGCAAGGACGGAGCTCGATTTTACTACGGAAATCCTCAACAAGAAAGGTGGTACTCATAATGACCAACTCTACAAAAAAGCCATTCAATATTATGGATCTGAAGCCGCAATCCAAGGACAAAAGGGAAGAGCCTGGAGGAAATGCGCCACAAAAAAAAACCACTAAGGCCCGATACATCACGTTTGATGGACATACCAAAATAGTTAGCAGCGAGGGAAAAACTAGCACGCTGGAAAAACTTCATGCGAAGATGGAAATAGGTGGGAAGCAGACCATTCATTGTCCATCTCCAGACCATGTCGATGAGTCTCCTTCAGCCTTTATCGACAAGAAACAGTCAGGGGATTTGTTCATTTTCTGCGCATCTTGCGGGCAGAAGGGGTTCTACCGTTCTCCATCTACTAAAAATGGGAGGGAAAAAAGTGACAAGAAACCGGTTACATTGCCTATCTCTGTAAAGCCCGTGATAGACCTTAATGACGGGAATAATGGAAAAAAATCCCCTACACAGATGATGACTGAGATCGGGTGCAAGCTTGAGCTATTTCATAACAGTGTAAATGAGGCCTATGCTGTGATAGAGCGGGCGGCTAGTAAGTGTGTCGTTCAAATAAATTCAAATTGTTTTTCTGAATATCTTGCGTATACGGTTTACCAGTTAAACGGAACTACCGTTAATGCTTCTTCGGTTAAAGATGCTGCCGGCACCCTCACCTCAATAGCAAAATTTGAAAAGAAAAAAATGGAAGTACACATTCGGGTAGATAATCAGGTTGATACCGTAATCATCGATCGGTGTACTGATGAAAATCCATATATTGAAATCGATAAAAACGGTTATAAATTAAAAACCAGCGTAGGCACAAGGTTTTTGCGAAAGACTGGAATGGAGGGCTTGCCAGAACTCGCAGAACGGGGGGACATCACACTACTACGCAAATACATAAATTTATCTCAAGGCGACCTCTCCTTACTGTACGGTTGGCTTTTTTGTACGGTGGCAGGTGTTAAGCCTTTTCCAATTTTAATCCTCCAGGGGGAGCAAGGGACGGGAAAGAGCACCGTTAGTAAACTGTTGCGTTTACTTGTTGACCCCTCTTCTGCGCCACTGAGAAGCCCCCCGAAGAACGCTGAGGAGTTATTTATCTCAGCGATTAATTGCTACCTTGTAGCGCTAGACAACCTCAGTGGCGTTAAACCAGATTTGGCGGATGGCTTATGTCGCATATGCACTGGGGCAGCGTTCAATAAGCGGAAGTTATACTCAGATTCCGATCAGATATTACTCCAAACACAGAATCCAATTATCGTTAATGGCATCTCTGATATTGCCACGCGTCCTGATTTGGCGGAACGCAGCATTATCCTCGAACTCCCCGTGATTCAGCCCTCCGAACGGCGGAGTGAAAAGGAATATTGGATGGAATTTGAGGAAGACCTCCCTTTCATTTTTACGGGAATACTTGATGGCATAGTCTCTGGGCTAAAGCACCAGGATAGCGTTGAGATTGATGAGAAACCGAGGATGGCGAGTGTCGTTGAGTGGGCTGCAGCCTGTGAACGTGATCTAGGTATGGAAGGAAACTTTAGTAAAGCGTTTAAGGCTAACCAGGAGGAGTCAAAGGAAGATGCAATAGAAGCAAGCCCTATCGGCGTGGGAATCAGGGCGCTAATGTCTGACCGAGCATCCTACACCGGTGCACCTACCGCACTCTGCAAGGAGCTGCAACGGCGAATGGGGGATGCTTATGGCTCTAGCTCTTTATCCCCAAAAAGCTTACACGGTGAAATAAAGAGATTGAAGCCTAGCTTTAGGGTGGTTGGTATAGAGATTAATCAGAAAAAATCCGGGAGTCGTCAGTATCACATTAGAAATTCGGCGGTGAAGGGTGGTGAAGGAGGCATTTCCTTTGGGGATAATAAAGCGCCAAATGTTTTTAAAAATAGAGATGAACCTAACGGATTATAAGTGGATCAAAGGTTTTTCTATGATAGAAAAACCTTTCTCCTATCATCGGAACATGAAAGCGCCAGAAGCGCCATAAAAAACGGATAAAGCGCCATTGTGTTCATCATTTAAAAAAAAGCAATAAGGGGCAATGATCGTTGCCCCTTATTGCTTTTCAGGAAAAGAAAAAATGGCTGATTGGCGGATGTTGCGCTTTTTTTTATAAAAAATAAAAAAAGAAGTAATATTAAACACCTCCTATGGGATAGTGTGTACTAATACCCCAAAAAAAAGTTACGCACAATAACCGCCCAACCGCCCAACCGCAAAAAAAAATACTATCGAAGATCTAAAACCTCAAGGAACACTAAGCTACGGCCACCTAACCCTTAGTAAAAAACAGCACGTTCCAACCGCCATCCAACCGCCATTTCATATAAAAAACTCACCCCATACAATCAATATGAACGCAGGGGATTTAGGGTACCTAGGCCCTTTACCCCATCATCCTACTTGTCTGCCATCAGCCCTTAACTGTCAACGGCACAAACCGGTAGGCAGGCTTACACGTAACACCGCAGCGGGCTTTCCGGTCCATACCTTTACTTTTCCGAGTCGTTTTCCGCTTTTTTCTAGCTGGCTGAGACCTTTGTCTGGAATACACCCGAGTGGTAATAATCGACAAAGTTGGCCTGCCAGATTTCAAACAGGTCGTCGAGACTTCTCAATGCATGCTCACCTGTATAAAGATGAAACCCACTCCCCTGTGTGAAATCAAAATCAATTTCTTTTGTAAGCTCAGCATCGTGCCCAGAGCCCACGAAACTAAAGTCAGTGATATAGTCAAAACACCAGAACCCTTGTTCCTTAACCCAACGGATTTCAACGGGATGGTAACCCCCTGTCTCAGCACTGTAGTGTATATCTCTAAAAGAAAATACAATTTCATTTTCGCCTCCTGATAGACTTGCTAACTGTTCAATTTCTCTGTTTAAAAGGGCTAAAAACCCCTCTGATAACTCGAACGGCATATTATTGAGATCCAAATTAATTGGCATACTAAAACTTCCTAGGTAGCACCCCCGTCCGTCGCTGTTTAAGGAACATAATGGTGTCCCCAAAACAGTCGCAGCACTAACGATATAATGCTTTGTCGAGCACGAGAGGATGATGTTTTTATTTAACAGTATCGATCCGCTATATCCGACAAAGCGCAATGACCAACAACTAGGCTAATGCCAACAACTGTTTCACACGCTCTGCAAAGTCAGGGCTTAGCCGTGATGTGAGTGGCCTAACAACATCTGCCTTTGTTAATGCCACCTCTTTTGAACGCAACACCGCCATAAGAAATGACGTGTTGTTGGCACTTTTACTGCCCTTGCCCTGAAAGGCGCTAGAGAGAATTTTTGAATTAAACGCCCTATCCGCCAACTGCCGCTGTAATAGATCAATAACGTCCTGCAACAGCACGGGTGTCTTACAAAAGTTACCGCTACTACTGTTTGATGTCAGACGAAGATACAAAGCGCCCTCTTTGTCCTTAATCAACTCATAGCCAATCTTCCCTTCAGACTTTTGACCTATTTTACTGGCCTCCCCTGTGACCAATATCGTAAAAACATTCTGCTCAGGCGCAATGGCAGTTGTGGCAGTTGTGGCAGTTTTTTTAATTGTATTAACCTCACCTTTATCGCCATCACTGGTGCTCTTTTTACTGGCTGTGCTTGCTTTACGTACCATGCTGTTTCTCCTGTTAGCTTTTTTTTAGCGTTTGATATAACTCGGGTGGGATGACCAAATAGACACCACTACCAGAGTCATTAAAAATGGCTAGATTAAGCCGGTAGCCTAAGCTCAAGACCTCGGTGTATTCGGCGTAGGTGATGGCGAACTCTATAGCCTGCCATGCGTCACTGTTTTCCAGGTGACTCAGCCTATCGCCACTCTCCAAAACGATAAATGTCGATGGGGCTTCCTGCCAAAACGCCTTGGCGGCCTCTTCCGTTTCAAAAGGTTCAAGCAGTTGTCGCCACACCTCCTTAGCAACTGAATTGGGGAGTTTTAACTCGTGAATTTCTGGCCAGTGATGAATGACTTGCATAATAACGACCTCCTAAAATGAAAAAAGCCAGCCCCTCGATATGAAGGGCTGGCTTTTGTATGCTCTATGGTGACTATCTACGGGGGTATTTTATGGGGGTTGAGGATCATCCATTAAGTCTGCAAATCCCTGACTGATATTCCTTGCGCTGGCAGGAGTATGCTTAATATAACGTTCACTCGACTGGATAGACCGATGAGCCAGCTGTTGTTTCACATGCACCTGTGAGAACTTCCCTGATGAGATCATATTGCTTGCAACAGTATGTCTTGCGGTATGAAAGCAGACACCTTCAAAATCCGTCACCCCTGCGTTTTCCAAAATCACACGATAGGCCGTCCGAACTGAGCTGATAGGCTTTCCCTTTACCCTCCCCGCGAAGATATATGCGTTACCGACAACGGGAGGCAAAGTGCTGATGATATTGAATGCTTGATCAGATAAGTAGATCGTAAAAGGCTGCCCGTTTTTACTATCTGGTACATAAACAGTATGTCGATCTCTATCCAAATCTCCCCATTTCAAGTTGAAGATTTCAGAGCGACGATTGCCGGTAAGGTACAACATCGCTATCCCTGCTCCGATATACCTGTTTTTATACTGTAGCGCAGCAGCAATAATCTTCTTCGTCTGCTCAATATCAAAAAAGCGTTCTCGAATATTGTTTTCCTTCAGCAAACTCACTGGCAAGGCCACATTGTTGCTGATCACCCCCATCTTCAGTGCATAATTCGACATGGTTTTGAGAATGGCTATCGCTCGATTATTGGTGCTCGGCGCATAGTATCGTTTCATATACTTTGTATTGGCGATATTCTGCTGTAACTGCAACACGTCCATAGAGGTTAAATCCTGAAAGCGCGTACTCCCTAGGTGCGGCTCAATAAAATATCTGAAACGCTGCAAGTCCTTATCCCAAGAACGCTTCCTCTCTTTTATCACTGGCAGATAGGTATTATAAAAAAACGCTGCGATCGTCGGCATGGTCTTATAGCTGTCTTTTTCAACCTTAGGGTCAATGCCTTCCGCAATCATAGCGTGATACTTACGCGCTATCTTACGTGCAGTGATCACATCAATGTCACCAAACTTGCCAATGGATATAGAACGTTTTCTGGATTGAAAGGTGTAACGTAATAAGAAGCGTTTGCTACCGGATTTACCGACCAATAGTTTTAAACCTGACACATCACTGTCGTCGGTTAATTCTAACTCTGTTGATGCAGAGTTTTTGTCATGGGCAGCAATAGCTTTTAGTTTTGCATTAGTAAATTTGAATTTCTTCTGCATGACCATCGTCCTATATGAATATTGATAATTATCATCAACATTAATATATGTCGTTAAAGATGGTCTTTAGTCGTGGTTTTCGATGTACAGCCGGAAGGATGATTTAATACTGAAAACAGCCTTCGCTTAGGCCGCAAGCCTGACAGAAGATTTTGATGTTTGTTCCTGGCGTGCGCTGTTGTTCAATAAGGACTTGCCTTTTTGGATTTTTGTTCACTGAGCCATGATTTCTTTCCGGGAGATAAAAACAGGAGGGTATGGGGTTGAGGAGTTTGTTTTCCACTTTAACCTATTTTAAGGCAGTCTAAACAGATTAGCCTGAAGCATCAATTACTCCGCCCCCTTCGATACTTCGATAGCAGTTGCGCGATGCCAGTTATTTTCTGCTGCCGGAGCAATAAAAGGTCTTCAATAGAAATATTAAAAAATGATTGACCACTACAGCTTCATATTGAGCTTGCAAATATCAAGGGCCAGCGTACTTGAAAAGTAAATCCTCAACCTATCAAATATCCACCCTATGACCTGAAGGGGTTTTAGTTTGAGAGCGACCACGAACCGCGCCATTGCGGTGACCGTCTCCTTTTTTTTTGGGGGGAGTAGTTACCATAGTTAACTACTCCTGGAAATTGTACGAATCAAAGCCAACCTCTAATTCTGACCGCAGAATATACTAGTCAAAATGATTATGTTAAAAGATCAATATAATCGTTACGGTCGAAAGCATTACCACGTAGCGTCAAATTAGTGCAAAATGCCCTCTACCTTGATTAGGGGAGATAGGTTAGGTGGAACTGTCAAACATCAGTCAGGCGCAAAAAGAGCGCCTGTCGCATATCGACTTTCGCACTTACTTCCTGGGCGAAATTGGCCGTAGCGATTTGGTTGCCCGTTTCGGAATCGGCGAGGCAGCAGCCACGCGCGATATCACTTTGTATCGAGAGTTGGCACCCGCCAATCTGGACTACGACACCAAGCTGAAGTCCTACGTCAAATCTGAGTCTTTCATACCTCTGTTCGAATACTCCCCGCCTCAAGTGCTTGCAGCACTTTCGCAGGGTTTCGGAGAGGATTTCATAGGTAGTCATAAGCCTATGGTCCGGTGTGAAACACCGGCAGAACTTAATTGGCCACTGCTGCCGGTGCTAGCCGTATTAACAAGGGCAATCTACCACAAGAAGGTGGTGAAGATTCGGTATCGCTCCATCGGCTCTGGCTTGAGTGAGCGCGAAATAGTTCCCTTTGTGTTGCTCGATAATGGTCTGCGCTGGCATGTACGTGCCTTCGACCGCAATCGCCAGGCTTTCATCGATTTTGTGGTCACGCGAATAGCCGATCCAGTCATTGTCGATGATGAGCCTAAAGAGCACGAATTGAGTGAGGCCGACATACAGTGGAACAGAATTGTTGAAATGATTTTGGTGCCGCATCCAAACCTTCCCCATCCTGAAACCGTTGAGATGGATTATGCGATGAAAGATGGGGCCCTCAAGGTGAATGTACGCGCTGCCGCAGCAGGATATGTGCTTAGGCGGTGGAATGTGGACTGTACAGAGAATCACAGCCTGGAAGGGGCTGAATTCCATTTATGGCTTAAGAATTGGCAGGCGCTTTATGGAGTAGAAAACCTTGTCATAGCGCCAGGGTATGATTTGAGCAAAGGAGCTTGCTAATGGAAAACGTATTTAACTTTAGGGATGAATTAATCGATGAATACAGATCGTTTTCCAGAAGCTTCGTGTCGATCGCAGCCAGTGACATAAAAAATGTCGTTGAACAGCAATACACTGAAGGCCGTTATTGGCCTCAGCCGCTTATACAGATAAACCCTAACTATCAACGAAAAGGCACTGTTCAGGAATTAGCCAATGACGGAGTCTTACATCCTCTCTGTGCTGATATTTTTCGTACTGGAAAAGCGGAAGGAAAATCAGACCCACTTCATTTGTACAAGCATCAGATTGAGGCGTTGGCAAAGGGACAGGAAAAACAGAGCTATGTAGTTACAACCGGTACCGGTTCAGGAAAATCTCTGGCGTTTTTTCTTCCTGTTATCGATGCCATTCTAAAAGGAAAAGCAGTTGACCCAGCGCCCAAAACTCGCGCTATTGTCATCTACCCAATGAATGCACTGGCAAATAGCCAGCTCGAAGAGCTTGAAAAGTTTTTAGTCGACTTTCCCGCTGGTGATCGGCCATTTACGGTTGCTCGTTATACAGGACAGGAAAGTTCTGTTCAGCGCGAAGAAATCGCAAATAACCCGCCCGATATATTGCTGACCAACTTCATGATGCTGGAACTTATCCTGACGCGTTATGAAGCTGTAGATCGGCGTGTGGTCGATAACTGCAAAGGCCTAGAGTTTCTAATTCTTGATGAGTTGCATACCTACCGGGGTCGACAAGGCGCAGATGTTGCCGTTCTTGTGAGGCGGCTGAGGGAACGGTTAGGGGCAACAAGTATGACCTGTATTGGTACATCTGCGACGATGTCCAGTACAGGGAAACAAGTTGATCGGAATCGGGTAGTAGCTGAGGTATCCAGTAAGTTATTTGGTGCAGAAATATCTGAGCATGATGTTATTGGTGAAACGCTCGAGAGGGTTACGACACCTTCAAAAGATGTCGAAGCTATCAGGTCGCTATTGGAAACCGAAATTCAAAAAGAAGATTTTTCTTGGACTGATTTCGATGAGTTTAAGGATTCCCCTATGGCGATATGGGTGGAGTTGAATCTCGGCATTGAAATACCACAAGATGAGCCGCCAAAACGCGCAAAGCCCAAGACGCTTGATTCAGCGGCTGAATTGTTGGCGGGTGATGCCGGAGTCACGCAGGAAAAGGCTTCTACTGCACTCCAGAAATTCTTGGTATCCGCCCATGATGTCACAACGCCGCAGGGGCGTTCTCCATTTGCATTTAAGCTGCACCAGTTTATAAGTGGCCCCGGCAAGGTTTTGGTAACACTGGAACCCAGTGGGACTAGGACTATCACGCTCGACGCGCAGCGGTTTGCGCCGGGTAAACAGGATCAGGGAGTGCAGCTTTATCCCGTGCATTTCTGTAGAGAGTGTGGCCAGGAGTACCACCCCGTCTGGAAAACTTTGCTGGGACAGATAAGGTTTGATCCTAGAGACATTGGTGAAATTACAACAGCTGATAATGATGAGATAAGTTTCGGTTTTTTGTGTCCGGTTAACCCGAACTTAAGCTTTAAAGGCGCGTTGGAAAATTTGCCAGAGGCCTGGATCGATTACTCCAAATCGGAGCCCAAACTAAAATATAACTACAAAAAAGCCCGCCCAATGGAATTTACTATAGATACACAGGGCGTAGAGGGGCGCGGCGAAAAATACTGGTTTATCCCCGGCAAATTTCGCTTTTGTTTAAAGTGCAACCAGCTCCACGAAGCCCACGGTAAAGACATCAACCGGTTAGCCAGTCTTTCCGGCGAAGGCCGGTCGTCGGCCACAACGGTGCTCACACTGTCCGCTCTGCGGCAACTTTTCTCGATTGAGAGTTTACCTGAAGGAATGCCTGACCCCAGAAAACTTTTGGGCTTCACCGATAACCGGCAGGATGCCGCCCTCCAAGCGGGTCATTTTAATGATTTTATTTTCCTCCTGACACTTCGTGCCGGCTTGATTGGAGCGCTCCAGGCTAATAACGACGTGTTAGATGAAGAAAAGCTTGCAGAGGAGGTGTTCAAATCACTGGGCTTTAACAACGTCGATGAAGCCACGCTAGCAGAATACCTTAAAACGCCAAAATTAATGGGTCTTGCCAGACAGGAAGCGCAGAGAACGCTCCGCTATATTATCGGGTACCGTCTCATTCGAGACTTGCGTAGGGGCTGGCGTTTCAATAACCCCAATTTAGATCAGCTTGCTCTGTTGCGGATCGGTTATCGCGGTTTGGAAGAGTTCTGTGCTGAAGATGATCTTTTCAAAAGTAGCAAGAATTCTGTATTGGCAAAACTGAATGCATTTAACAGAGCAAATTTATGCAGAGCCCTGTTCGATGAAATGCGCAGAGCACTGTGCCTTGAAACGCGGTACCTCGATTCTGTCGAGCAAGACAAGGCGCGCAATAGTGCCTTTAACTACCTGAATGAGCGCTGGGCTTTCGCTTCCGATGAAAACCTGGAAACGTCGAAATTTATAATTCTGAGCAAACGACCAGAATACAAAGGCAAGCCCAGAACCGATCTGGTGTCTGCTGCAGAACGCTCACGCGTATTAAAAGTCATTAAGAACGCGGATTTTTGGAAGTCCACCGCTTTTGCCGGGCAGGTGGGCACCTGGAAAGACGCGGAGTGGGTGGAGATCGTCGCAGCATTGTTGGAGGTAGCCGTGCTTTATGGCTACGTGCAAAAACACAGTGTCGAGAAAGGCCTGGCGGGTTATCGACTCAATGCGTCGGCTATGGAATGGATGCTTACCGACCAAACTATTGAGGGTGAAGACGCCACAAATCAGTATTTTCGTGCACTCTACCTGAACCTTGCACAACTGCTAAAGCAACCCAGTCACCCCCTGTTCCATTTCGAAGCACAGGAGCACACGGCTCAGGTCGACGCCGCTCGTCGTCAACTACTGGAACAACGGTTTCGCTATACCGAAAAAGATCAAAAAGAGTGGCTTGCAGAACCGGGCCATGAAACACCCCTGGAGCGCTTACCGGTGATGTTTTGTTCTCCAACCATGGAACTGGGTGTCGATATTTCAGCACTGAATACGGTCTACCTGCGCAATGTCCCGCCGACACCAGCTAACTATGCTCAGCGAAGTGGTCGCGCTGGCCGCTCCGGCCAGCAGGCGCTGGTGATTACCTATTGCGCCTCGCTGAGCCCACATGATCAATGGTTTTTTCATAATGCCAACGAAATGGTTCACGGCGTCGTCAAAGCGCCAACACTGGATTTAGGCAACCGGGAACTCATTGAAAGCCACTTGCACGCCGTGTGGTTGGCCGCAGCCGAAGTCGAGCTCGATAGCAGCATTGCGCCGCTGGTTAACCTTGAAGACGAGGCCAAGCCGCTGCAAACGGCACTGAAGAAAAAGCTGGGAGATCCTGCAGTCATTGAAAAAGCCCGCTTTGCTGCGCAGGGTGTGATTACACAACTGGAAAGCGAATTGAATACCAGCCACTGGTTTACCGCCGATTATATTGAGTCGGTGATAAACCAGGCACCACAGAATTTTTCCAGCTCGCTGGACCGTTGGCGCGCATTGTTTGATGCCACCCGCAAGCAGATGGATATGGCCGAAGTCGTCGCCAAAAGCCATACCGCTACTGGGTTGGAGCGCACCAATGCGAAACGCCGCTGGGGCGATGCCGCCAACCAGTATGGAATATTGTTAAAAACCGGCAATACCCAGAATTCAGACTTTTATACCTATCGTTATTTGGCAAGCCAGGGTTTCCTGCCCGGCTACAACTTTCCGCGCCTACCCCTCATGGCATGGATACCTGCCCGTGGCGGGCAAACCACCGGTAAAGATGATGAAGGCAGCATGGTCAGCAGACCACGCTTCCTTGCCTTGTCAGAATTTGGTCCGCGCAGCCTCATTTACCACCAGGGCAGAATGTATCGCGTCGTGCGCGCTAAGTTGAATGTCGGTAACACTGAACACATTTCTGGCAACAGCACTCTGGCCACCATAACATCGCGAGTCTGTAGTCAATGCGGTTATGGCCATTTGGGCCAGCCTGGTGGCGATGAACCCTTGGTGGAGCGCTGTGAAAACTGCGAAGCTCTGTTAACAGAAGAGGATTGGGTAAAAGAACTCTATCGCATAGAAACCGTCGAAACATTGCCAGTGGAACGAATTTCCATCAACGATGAAGACCGTCAGCGCCAGGGTTTCGAGTTGCAAACCACCTATCGCTTCCTGCCGGGCCCCGATGGCAAAATCCAACAGCAAAAAGCCATAGTGCAAATCGGCGAAGAAGCCCTTGCCGAATTGACCTATGCGCCAGCCGCTCGCATCTGGCGGATCAACCGTGGCTGGCGTCGTAGGAAGGATAAAAACCAGCTCGGTTTTTACATCAACCCGATTACAGGCACCTGGAGCAAAAAAGATGACCCTAATAGCGAAGATGACTCCAGCAAGGAAGAAGGCGCGATGGATAAGGTCGCTAACCAGCGCATTGTGCCGTTTGTAGAAGACCATCGAAACCTGCTAATTCTGCAGCCGATAAGGCCCCTGTCGATTGAGGCCATGGCAACCGTACAGGCGGCATTAAAACGCGGCCTCGAAATGACGTTTCAGGTAGAAGAATCTGAACTGGTCGCCGAGCCTCTGCCTAAACTGGATGATCGAAAGTCATTGCTGTTCTATGAGGCTGCCGAAGGCGGCGCAGGTGTACTGACCCGTTTGGCCTCAGAGCCGGAAAGCCTGGCGGTGGTGGCTAGCAAAGCACTGGAAGTCATGCACTTCCAAAAGCCCGAGGGCGAATGGGACACTAATAAACTTTCTAAACTAGAGAAGAAGGATGAGCTCGATAATGCGCTGTGCGAAGCGGGTTGTTATCAGTGTCTGTTGTCTTACTTTAACCAGCCAGATCATGAGAACATTAATCGAAGAGACCCGGATGCCCTGGAGCTGCTGGTCGCGCTGGCCAATGCTAATGTTCAAGCCCTGACACAACCCACACCGGTCACACCGCAGCAAACCGCTAAGGCCGCTGGCGAGCCTTTGGTCGAGGCGTTTCTCAGCCTCCTTTGCCACCTTGGCTTGAACGCACCGGACGCGACCCACGTCAGCGTATCGGGTGGCGCAGCCACCGCAGCAGCGCAATATAAAAGTGCCAGAGCGCTGGTGTTTACCGAGCCACCAACCGAAGCAATCATTCAACAGTTAACCGACAAGGGTTGGTCCTACCTCGACGCCTCTGACCAGGCCACATGGAATCAGCTGTTTGAAACTCATGCCAATGTCTTTGGCGTGAACGAGGAACAAGCCTGATGACACAAGAATATAACTATCAGCCTGGAAACCTGGTTCATGCCCGTGGCCGAGAATGGGTGGTGCAAAACGAATCGAGCGCTGAATGGCTAAGGCTTCGCCCTCTGGGTGGTACGGATGACGACATTATTGCTCTTATTCCCGACATTGAAATCGAGCCTGTAAAGTCGGCCATCTTCCCCTGGCCCGATGCTGAAAAGCCCGGAGGTCACTCTGGTGCCTTGTTATTGCGTGATGCGTTGCGCTTGAAATTGCGCACCGGTGGTGGCCCATTCCGCTCGTTTGGCAATATTTCCGTCGAACCACGTGCTTACCAACTGGTGCCATTGTTGATGGCATTGCGCCTGAGCACTGTTCGCCTGCTAATTGCAGATGACGTGGGTGTTGGTAAAACCATCGAAGCGGGCCTGATCGTCCGAGAATTGATGGATCGAGGCGAAATTGCTAAGCTTGCAGTGCTGTGCCCGCCTCATCTGGTGGAGCAATGGCAATCGGAGCTAGAGAACCGTTTTAATCTGCAGGCCGTCGCCTTAACTTCTGCTACTGCCAGCCGCGTCGAGCGGGAAGTGCCCCACGGCACCAGTTTGATGGACCATTTTCCCATTATCGTGGTAAGTCTGGATTACATAAAAAGTGAACGCCACCGCGAGCACTTTCTCTCCATTGCCCCTGAATGCATTATTGTGGATGAAGCGCACACCTGCGCCACGTCTGGCCAGGGTAAGCAGTTGCGCTTCGAATTGCTGCAACGCCTCGCCGCCAGTGAAGAACGCCATCTAATAATGCTGACAGCGACCCCCCACTCGGGTGACGAAGCTGCCTTTTATAATCTGATTTCACTGCTCAAGCCGAAATTTGCCCAGTTGCAAAATCGTACCTCCGCCAGTGATCCACTGCGCCAGGAATTAGCACGCCATTTCGTACAACGGCGCCGTAAGGATATTACCGAGTGGCAAGCCGAAACCAATGACGGCACCGGTTTTCCACGGCGTATGAAGGCCGAGCTTACCTACCAACTTACTGGTGATTGGGGCGGCTTCTTTGACGCGGTACAAAACCATTGTCTTGAGTTGGCTGAGAGTGTCGAACAACAGGGCAACAACGATGCCCGCCTTATCTGGTACGCCACGCTCGCCTTATTGCGTTGCGTCGCTTCATCCCCGGCAGCGGCAGTAAAAGCGCTGAGCAATCGCCTGGAAGGGCTGCAAACGCCAGATGAACTACTGGCCGATGAACGCCTGCACGATGGTGAAGCCGATGACCTGTCAGTCTCAGATATCGAACCGTCAGCCCAACTGAATAACCAGGCTTTAGAAAACCTGATTGCCGATGCTGTGCGGTTAAGCGGCAAGCAGGGTGATCCAAAACTCGCTGCCCTCATTCAGCACTTAGATGAGCTGGTCAAAGACGGTTTTCACACAGTGGTGTTTTGTCGCTATGTGGCCACGGCTCACTATGTAGCCGAACATCTGCGAAAGCAGTTTCCCAAGGCAACCATTGAATCGGTCACCGGTGAGCTCACCCCGGAGGAGCGGCGCCTGAAAGTGGAAGAGATGGAAGAGGGCAGCCCGCGTATTCTGGTCGCCACCGACTGTCTGTCCGAAGGGATTAACCTGCAACACCTATTCACCGCCGTCGTGCATTACGACCTAGCCTGGAATCCAACTCGCCACGAACAGCGTGAAGGCCGTGTCGATCGTTTTGGCCAGCAAGCGAGTGAGGTGCGCTGCACCATGCTCTATGGGCAGGACAACCCTGTCGACGGTTTTGTATTGAACGTGATTCTGCGCAAGGGCGAAGCCATCCAGAAGGAGCTGGGCGTTCTGGTCCCCATGCCGGAAGATGACACCCGTATCAATCAGGCACTGGTGAAAGCGGCACTGATGAAGCGCAGCAAAGTCATCGTACCCTACACCGAGGACTTGTTTGCCGATGCCGAAGAACTGTTGGCTCCACTGCAAACCCAGTGGCAAGATGCCCTTAGCAAGGCCAAAGCCAACCGTACGGTGTTTGCCCAGCGTCGGATTCAACCTGGTGAAGTTTTACCCGAGTGGCAAAAACAGCAGGAATCCCTGGGTGCCCACGAAGATGTGCAGTGCTTTATTAAAACCGCCGCCGCGCGCCTCAATGCGCCGCTGGAAACCGCTCGTGGCAACCGCTACCGTTTTCTGCCCCAATATACACCCGATAACCTGCGCCAACGCCTGGCGGACGAAGGTATTGATCAAGCTTTGATGATTGACTTCAACGAGCTGCACCGCAGTCACCCTCTTGTCAGTGTGCTAGCCGACCATCTTCTTGAAGAAAGCCTGCAGGGTGACAGTAATCTGGCCGCTCGCTGCGCCGCTGCTGAAACCGATAGCGTTGAGGTGGTGACCACCATTTATTTGCTGCGCCTGCGCCACCAGCTGGAATACGTGCGTCGTCGGGAGCCCTTCCAACTGATGGCTGAAGAAACTGTGGCTCTAGCCGTAAAAGGCCGCACCAGGCCAGAATGGCTGGTAGGCCAAGAAGTGAGCCGGTTGCTCGAATGCGTGCCCACGGGCAATCTGCCCAAGGAGGCAATGACGCGGGAAATCAACCATGCCATTACTTTCCTGAAAGAGCAGCAGCCAAGGTTGGAAGCACTAGCCAGCGAGCGCGCCCAAACATTGCTGGAAGACCACAAACGCGTACGCGAGGCTGCCCGCGACGTGGGTCAATACAGTGTCAGTGCCTGTTTGCCGGTGGATGTGATCGGGGTGTATGTACTGCTACCCGATGCGCTGTAAGGAAGAATAATGAGAAAAGTAAAACGCCAAAGCAAAAGCGCATTAAACCTGCCCAGCCTGACCCTCGAAGGCACCCTGTTTCTGCCCGATCAACTGGAGAAAGCCGCCCTAGGCCAGGCCAAACACCAGAGCGAAACCGACTACCAAACCCCCAAAGGATTGCGGCTGAAAGACGACTACAGCCGCGCCTTTCAGATCGCCTGTGCCCAATGGAAGCACTTTGCCCCCGCCCTGGAACGCGAAGATGTCGATGCCCTGGCCCTTACCCAAACCTTTGCCGAAGAGCTGCTGCGCGATGTGTTTGCCTACAGTAGCCTGAAAGCCACCGCCTCCGTTAGCGTCAACGAGCGCGCCTACCCCGTTACTTTTCTAGCAGACCACATCCCTGTGGTAGTGGCGCCCTTTAACAGCAAGCTGGACGATAGCCTGTCCATATTCGCCATCGAAGGCAGCGGCAGCCGCAAGAAATCCGCCTTCCAGCTGGGGCAGGAGCTGCTCAACGCCAGCGACGCCCATCTTTGGGCCATCGTGACCAACGGCAAACAGCTGCGCCTGCTGCGTGATGCCGCCAGCCTCACCCGGCCAAGTTTTCTGGAAGTGGACCTGCAGGATGTTCTGGAAGGCCAGCGTTTCAGCGAGTTCGCCAATATCTGGCGCCTGCTGCACGCCAGCCGCGCCACACTGAACGATCAGCCCGAACACAGCATCTGGGAAATCTGGCGCGAAACCGGTAAAGCCGAAGGTACCCGTGTGCGCGAAGGTCTCCGTTTGGGGGTAGAGCAAGCCCTGTTGGTATTGGGCGAGGGTTTTATTCAGCACCCGGACAACCAGTCATTGCGCCACCAACTCGATAGCGGCGAGCTCAGTAAAGACGCTTACTTCCAGCAGTTATTGCGTCTGGTCTATAGGCTGATTTTCCTGTTTACCGTTGAAGAGCGCAGAGTCTTGCACTCGGCCGATGAGAGTAAAGCCGGCCAGCAAGCTCGCCGTGCCTACGCCCAGGGTTATGCCCTGGCGCGCCTACGCGATGCCTGCCTCAAGCGCCGTAACCTCAACCGCTTTGATGATCACTGGCAAGCCCTTCGCATTGTATTTAAGGGCCTGGCAGAAGGCGAACCGCGATTGGCCCTGCCTGCTTTGGGCGGTTTATTTAACCCGGGCCAATGCCAAACACTCGATAGCGCCAGTCTCTGCAACAAGCACCTGCTCACTGCCATGCGCCAGCTACGCTGGGCCAGGCATGATGGCTCGCTGGCGCCGGTGGATTACCGTAATATGGGGCCGGAAGAGCTGGGCAGTGTGTACGAAAGCCTGCTGGAACTGGTGCCAGAGATTGACCTTACCGCCAAAACCTTTGGCTTTGTGGGAATCACTTCCGAGGGCTCTACCGCCGGTAACGCCCGCAAAACCAGCGGCAGTTACTACACGCCAGACTCTCTGGTGCAGGAGTTGATCAAATCCGCGTTGGAGCCGGTGATCCAGCAGCGGCTGCTAGAGAACAAGGCCAACCCCACTGAAGCCCTGCTCGGTATTCGCGTGATCGACCCGGCCTGTGGTAGTGGCCATTTTCTGCTGGCGGCCGCCCGCCGTCTGGCGCAGGAGCTGGCCCTGCTGCGTGCCGAAGACGGCGCCGTCAAGCCCGCCGATTATCGCCACGCCCTGCGCGAAGTGGTCAGCCATTGTATTTTCGGGGTGGATCGCAACCCCATGGCACTGGAGCTGGCGCGTACGGCGTTATGGCTGGAAGGCTTTGAACAGGGGCAGCCGCTGTCGTTTCTCGACCACCATTTGCAATGCGGCGATGCGTTATTGGGAATGACTGACCTGAAGGCGCTGGAATACGGCATTCCAAAAGCCGCCTTTAAGCCGCTCTCGGGTGATGAAAAGCCAGTTTGCACGGCGCTGAACAAAGCCAATACCGCCGCCCTGAAGGACATTGAGAAAAAACGTACTGCTGCTGAGTTTAGGCAGGTCGATGAGTTTTTGAAAACAGACTCCGGCTTGAAAGAGCTGTTGGCCATTGAATCCATGCCACAAGAAACAACAAAGCAGATTGAAAGACAGGAGGCGGCCTATCAAGCGTTTCTGGATAAGGCCCAACACAGCCACCTGCGCCATGCTGCCGATATGGTATTGGGAACATTCCTGCTGCCCAAAACCGAAGCCAGCGAAGCGCAGATTCCCACCACCGCCAGTGTCTACCTGGAACTGACGAACGACAGCAACAATACGCAACGCCTCGCCCAGCGCGAAGCAGCCGCGAAAGCCTGCGAGCAAGCCAAGGTCTTCCATTGGCCACTGGCGTTCCCGCAGGTGTTTGCCCAGGGTGGGTTTGATTGTGTGCTCGGCAACCCGCCTTGGGAGCATGTTGAACTCAAAGAGGAAGAGTTCTTTGCCACCCGCAATACCGATGTCGCCAATGCCAAAAACAAGGCCGAGCGCACTCAGCGTATTCAATGGCTCAGCGAGGGTATGCTGGCAAAACATTTATTGCCCGAACTACAGCACCCCGAAAATGAGTGTGACGCCGAAGTACGGCTCTTTAACGAGTATTCAGAAGCCAAACGCGCATTAGACGCTGCTAGCGCGTTTGCCCATGTTAAAGGCAACGAAGGGGGGCGTTACCCTTTAACGGGGGTTGGGCGTGTCAATACCTATGCGCTGTTTAGTGAAAGCATTTTGCAAGTTGTTTCCGACAATGGCCGCGCCGGTTTTATTGTGCCCACTGGTATCGCCACCGACGATTCCACTAAAGCGTATTTTGGTCATATCTCGCAAAGTGATCTGTTAGTCAGTCTGTATGATATTGAAAACCGCGAGGCTGTGTTCCCCACGGTGCACCGAAGTTACAAGTTCTGCCTGCTGACCCTAGGTCAGGCTAAACAGGCCGAATTTGCGTTTTTCTTGACACAGGCTTCACAGCTATCCGATACTCGCCGCCGTTTTACCTTAACGCCGGAGGAATTCCGCCTCATCAACCCCAATACGCTGACATGCCCGGTCTTTCGCAGCGAACGGGATGCAGAACTGACCAAAAAACTCTACCGTGCCGCACCGGTGCTGATCAATGAAAACCAAGAGAATGGCAACCCTTGGGGTATCAGCTTTATGCAGGGCACACACAACATGTCCTCTCACAGTCACCTATTCAATAACAAGCAAAGTGAGGGCTTATTGCCGCTTTACGAAGCCAAAATGATTAGTCAGTTTAACCACCGTGCTGGTTCTTATGAAGGTCGAGATGACGACCGTGGTAACCGTGTACTTCCTGACACGCCTTTGGAAAAATTACAAGATCCGACTTACGAGGTTCAGCCACATTATTGGATAGATGAAAGCGAAGTAATTTCACGTCTTCAGGGTAGATGGGCTAAGAAATGGTTTTGGGCCTACAAAGACATTACAACCGCTATTACTGTGCGGACTTTTATTTCCACAATCATTCCAATGTCTGGGGTTGGGCACACGATGCCGTTAATCTTTCCTAATGTAAATGATGAGAGTCGTGTTGCCTGTCTCATTGCGAATGCTAATTCACTTGTTGTTGACTATATTGCTCGACAAAAAATTGGTTACATACATTTGACATATGGTTATCTAAAGCAATTTCCTTTTATTCCTCCAAACCGCTATTCAGGTGCAGACCTCACTTTCATCGTTCAGCGCGTGCTCGAGCTCATTTATACCGCCCACGACCTGGCCCCTTGGGCCAATGACCTGGGCTACGAGGGCGAACCCTTTGCTTTTAACTTGGAACGCCGCGCCATCTTGCGTGCGGAGTTAGATGCCTATTACGCCAGACTCTATGGTCTGAACTGCGATGAGCTTCGTTATATCCTTGATCCCGCCGATGTGGTGGGCAAGGACTACCCCAGCGAAACCTTCCGCGTCCTGAAGAAAAACGAAGAAAAGGAATTCGGTGAGTACAGAACCCAACGCCTTGTACTAGAAGCCTGGGATAAACTGGAAGCGGGAGAGCTGCACTGATGCTCACCTACATAAAGCTCGACAACTTTAAAATCTGGCGTAGCACCGGGCCCTTGCGTCTGGCGCCGTTGACCTTATTGTTGGGCATTAACTCCTCGGGCAAGTCTAGCCTGATTCAAAGTCTGTTGCTGATTCGCCAAACGGTGAAAAGCGACGACTCGAATCTGGATCTCAATCTCGGCAACCCTGATAACGCCTCTTATAATGGAAGTGGCAATACAGATTCAGTCACCCTCGGCCAATTTCAGGATGTGTTGTGCCGCAGTGGCAGTGCTAGCCCCAGTACACCTGCGAACCAGTTTGGAATCGAATTTCGCTGGGCTGAAGAACCCGGTGGCACTGACTCCTCACTGTTTTCTGCCCGCTACCGTAAAGGCACAGGCAATAGTGCCGAACTGGATTACCTGCGTTTGGGTAAAGATGGACAAGGGTTTACCGTCAAACGCCGAAAGGCAGGAATTTATCAGTTAAGCCTCGCCAACCAGCGCCGTCCTTTGGGGCAGAGCGCCGATTACCGCCCCGAGCGTTCTTTTGCTTTTTCAGCCGCCACCCTGACTAAACTGGGCGAGCAGGCCGAAACGATTAAGCACATTGGCCCGGAACTGCTGGATGAACTCAGCCGCATTATCTATTTAGGCCCGGTGCGCCGGCTGGCCCAGCGCGATTATGTATGGGCTGGGCGTATGCCCGCCCATATCGGTGATGATGGCGCTAAAGCCATCGACGCTCTGATAGCCAGTGGCGTGGAGTATCAAAAGCAAAAGAAAGCAGGCTCCGGTATTAGCGCTGAAGCCCAATTATTCGAGCAATCAATTTATTGGCTCAACACCATGAACCTGGCAGATGACCTGGCTGTAAAACAGCTGGGGCGTTCTGCCCGTTATGAGTTGCAAATTATCAACCATGGTGAGGCCAGTAACCTCAAAGACGTCGGCGTGGGTGTGTCTCAGGTATTGCCGGTAATTGTTGCCGCGCTTTTTGCACAGCCGGGCCATATTGTGATTATTGAAGAGCCCGAGAGTCATTTACACCCGCTCGCCCAAAGTCAGCTGGCCGAACTCTTTTCCCAAGTTAGCGATGATCGTGGTGTGCAGTTTGTTCTCGAGACGCACTCGGAGCATCTGCTCACACGCCTGCAGCGCCGCGTTGCTGAGGAAACCATTGCCCCTGATCAGCTTGCTATCTACTTTGTCGAGCGGGACGGCACCAAAGCAAAAATTGATACCTTGCAGTTGGATGAATACGGTGAGATTAGCAACTGGCCGGAAAACTTTTTTGGCGATGAGATGGGCGATATAGCCGCCCGCACCATGGCGGCCATGAAACGCAAAATAGACGAAAAGGAAATCTCGCCACCCAGGGAAGGTGATGAGTGAATGCCGTAGTCATTGACACCAATGTATTGCTAGTCGCCAATCAGCAGCATAAAAACACCAGTCCTGAGTGTGTTTTAAGCTGTACGGAAAAGCTGCTGTGGGCGCAGCAACATGGGCTGATTGTAATAGATGACACCTACCGGATCATTTCTGAATATTGCAATAAACCCGATATTAATGGCACTCGCGCGGGAGATGCCTTTCTGAAATGGTTGCTGCAAAATCAATCCAATACTGACCGGGTTCATCAAGTACCGATTAACGAAACTCATCCCGATCACTATGCCGAGTTTCCTGACCAGGATTTGCAGCCTGATTTTGATGCCCCTGACCGAAAATTCCCGGCTGTCGCAAATGCTCACCCAGACAAACCATCTATATTTCAAGCCGCTGATTGCAAGTGGTTGAACTGGTGGCCTGCGCTGCACGCAACAGGCGTTACCGTAGAGTTTGTCTGTCCTGACGATATTCGCGGCTTTTATGGAAACAAGTTTCCTGGCCAACCTTTGCCCGCTTTACCGTAGGAAATTGCATGGATGCACTCAAGCGAACCTTAATTGAAAAAGCCGGTCATGATTTTGGTTTTGAATACTCAGTTAAGGATACACCCACTGCGCTGACGCTTGGCTCGGCTAGGCATCCACTGCATATTGAAGTGAGTATGCTCAATACTGCTTATCAAGTTCACCTCATAAACGCCAGGTCCATACTGATCTCTGAACTAAAGCGTGATTTTTCGATTTCAGAACACGTCATAATCTGTTCGTCCATTCAGGAGTTAGCTACTGTTTTTAGGCGGGCAGCAGCACTGGCGCATTCATTACCGAATCAAGTTGAGCATGAATTTGAATTCGTTTTAGAAGAAGAACTCAAAAAATTACCGGATGAAATAAAAAACACCGAAGTCGAACGTCTGGTGCGTCAGCGAGTAGGTCAGGATACTTATCGCAAAGCCATGCTCGAATACTGGGGTGGTGCCTGCGCTGTGACCGGGGTAGCGATTCCGGAAATACTTCGCGCGTCTCACGCATTACCGTGGGCTGAATGCAAGACTGATGGGCAGCGCTTGGATGTGTATAACGGGTTTTTGCTGACCGCAAATCTGGATGCCCTTTTTGACCGACTTTTAATTAGCTTTGATAAGGCTGGTTATTGCCTAGTGTCCGAGCTTATTTCAGAGGAGGACAGGGCCTATCTCGGCCTAAACTCTCAACTTAAATTACGCTGGCTTGCGGAAAGGCACGAATCCTACCTGGAACTACACCGTGCTCGTTTGCTGGTCAATTGAGCTGCAGGGGTGGAGGACACTCTCGACAAAATGTATTAAACAGGGAATGAGTTTGCCACCTCAACTTGCATGGATAGACCACGACTCAACAGCGAGAGAACGCACACTGCGCATTCTTTCCCTTTTTCAGGAAAAGGAAAGCCGTGACGAGCTTGGCTTGGTAAGGGATAGTTTCGCCGACCAGTTGTTTCCCGGCACCAGTACCATCAAGACGCGGCTGTGTTATATGCTTTTCGAAACCAAAACGGTCAGAGTAATTGACACTATCTCTTTGCCCGATATTCCTCTGAGCTCATGGTTAACAAGTGCCTTGACTCCAGCGGTGTGTATCGCCAATGGAGAGCGAACCCGATACAAACTGATAGCTCCAATGGGGCTAGCCCTTACTGTGATTAAACAAAAGCCATCATTTTGGTAAGAAGGAGCTAATCGGCCAACTTACTTTAAGCACTTTCGGGAAGCGCCCCGCGTGGATTTATATGAGGGTATTGAGGGGCTGAGGGCTAGATACTCTCGGCTATCCGATTAGGTTTGATTTATACATATGCTAAAAACCTTCTGTATAAGTGAGTTTCGCACTTTGGGCAAGAGTTAACCCCAGGCTCGACTCCTTCCCACTGAATTTCACACATAACACACTCATAATTTGCAGGTTTTCTTTCAGTTTCTTGGTATTCCAAATATTTCAGATACACACCACGCTCCGATTGGAGTTGAGTCTCTTTCCTGGCAGAATCTAGAAGATCTAGCTGACTCAGTGCGGCTTCAACCGCTTCCGTGGCCTCTTGTAGTGAGCATGAAAATACTTCTCCAAATAGCGCCTTCCTATCTAGACGATCTGCTAAGATTTTATGTGAAAGCAACTCCACCTGCTCAATTTTCTCCGTGTGATAAACGGTGCCAATTTGCCACCTCCCAACTGGCTTATCACGGTTTCGATATAGATCAATTCGTCCTTCAAGATTTCTAACTTTTCGAGTTACTGATCCCTTTTCGCTGCCGGAAAGCTCGCCGAGACTTTTTTTTAAATTTTCTAAATGTGACTCAGCAAGTGCTACATCTTTCTCAAGGGGTAATGCATCCCCGCCCTTACAATTTCTACCGTCTTTAACATGCTTCGGAGCAAAACCTCTATCATTAATAAATACTCTTGCGCCACATATTTGGCAAGTCACTTTTTGTCCTAGCCACATGTCATTGACGCTTCTAAGGCGGTCGACCACGTCATTAGTAGTCATGCCGACTTTTACGCGCTGCGCTTTTGAATTTTCAAGAATATATATAGCTCCGCGCTGGTAGTTCAACTCGACCATATAAACTAAACCTAACTGTTATTAAGCGAAATTTATTCCTGTTAATTCCACAACCAAGAGAAAGCAGGGATACGCCATGCCGCCTAAACACACCCGTAATCGGACTCCTAGCCTTCATCTTTCCGATGACTCATTTAGCTTATATCAATCAAGAACTTTTACTAGCGGGATACCCCAATAGCCACGCCTCGCTATGCCACCATTAATCAGTAAGGGGAAGTTAAATGCCCCTATATCACCCCAACGTAGATAAAAACACAATAAGCGAGCCTTCTCTTGCCACAATAAGACCGGATTACACCCAGAAAAAACACCACATTCCACGCACGGCAAAATCATCCCCGATGACAAGTGATGACGATTAGTGAGGAGTTGTAATTACGATTATTAACGCTTGTTTTCAACCACTCTGCACAGGATATGCACAGGAGGTAAAACCAAGGCGTGACAACGGAAGGAAATCCATGCTATTTCTGAGAGCAACACGTTGATTCTAAACAGAATAAATGGTGCCCGGGGCCGGAATCGAACCGGCACGACCTTTCAGTCGAGGGATTTTAAGTCCCTTAATCAGATAAAACTCAAAACAACCCTTGATCACTTTCGATAACAAGAAATAATTTTTAATCTCTATATATCAATATGATAAACTTATTTTGATCCCCTAGATTGACTTAAAGTGACTAGATGGTATCGTATGTGATCCATCTACTATACATCTATTTTTTTATGAGCCACATAGAACTAAAAGAGCATTTTCTCAGGTCACAAGAAAACGCATCCGGAAAGGACCTCATCTTTCGAGACACTAAACAAATTGGCCTCGGAGTAAAAATCACCCCTAAAGGGACCAAAACCTTCTTTGCTGAAGGCTGGGTCAACGGCAGAAGTCGAAGGAAGAAAATTGGCCGTTATCCAGAAGTAACGATTGAGCAGGCAAGAAAAGATGCCAAAGGTTTTATGGGCGACTTCTCTAGAGGCATTGATCGAGTTGCTCAAAATAACGCTAGAAAAAAGGCAGAAATTACTGTTTCCGAGGTATTAGACGACTATATTGCTGATCGAAAAAAACTCAAACCAGGAACGATAAAGGACTATAAACGAGTATTAAATGAAGGTTTGAAAGACTGGAAAACCAAACCCATCAATGCCATATCGAAAACCGATATAACAGAGAGACACAGACTTTTAAGCGAAAATAGCCCTGCAAGAGCTGACAACACAATGCGTGTACTAAGGGCGCTTTTCAATTACGCAATGGAAGAATACGAGATAGAGCCTGGAAAGCCGCTCATTACGCAAAATCCAACTAGAACCCTCACAGCTAAGAAGTCCTGGAATAAGGTCGAGCGCAAAACCCGGTATATTCGAGAGGAGCAGTTTGAAGCTTGGTTTGATGCCGTATTAAATCTTCAACCATTAAAAAACAGCCCTATTCACGAGGCAGTAAGGGACTATTTTTTGTTTCTGATTCTCTCCGGTTTTCGCGAAACTGAAGCCAAGCTACTTGAATGGAAAAACGTCGATCTCGCTAAAAAAACTTTTAAAGCGCTAGATACGAAAAACCGATCTGACCATGAGCTACCCATGTCAGACTACTTATCAGGCATTTTTGAAAGGCGCTTTATGGAAAAAACTGACTCTCCATTCGTATTCCCCAATAAAGATGACGGCCCCTTGAAAGATATGAGGGTTTGGTATAACCATGTCAGCGCAGTTTCGGGTGTAGAGTTTACGCTACATGATTTACGCAGAACATTTGCCACCGTCGCTGAGTCACTTGATATCTCGCACTATGCACTTAAGCGACTAGTGAATCATAAAACAGACAGGTCAGATGTAACAGACGGATATTTACAGATTGGTGCAGAGCGACTAAGAAAGCCGATGCAAGCAATCACTGATCGCTTACTTGAGCTAGCTAAAGTAACAAAGCCTTAAGATACCCCCCTTTCTGACTAAGGTACTCATGGTGGACCGACACCCGCTGCAACAGAGGCAATATATAAAATCACCTCTTAACTTGTGACCAGATTTTGTTTGCCAGAACATATAGAGACACCTAACAACAAATAATAAGGCGTATACCCTGCCCCTATTTACCGTTTTTACTATTCCCCGTTAAAAGTTTGGGGCTACCCCATCAAATCAGCCCCCCTAACGTTTGAATGTATAAAGCGAAAATACCTGCAGAACTCATTAGGCATCTAGCCAGCAATTGAGCTTTAATTAGTCTGCAACAGGAGCGTCCCATAGTAGTTATTGCAGCTTAGTATTAGGGGCAATATATACTAGAAAGGTATCTGGCTTGCTCGGTGCAAAAGCGCGATATATTTGGCGCCGGTTAACTTACAGGATAAAGTTTTCCTTCAACCCAAAGCTTTACCCAATTTTCAAATTCAGGCAGCTTATCGGCATCAAACGCTATAATCTCATGGCTTTTAGCTCGCTCGCTATTATGCACCTTGAATTTTCCCGCATCACGATCAAGCCTGCGAGAGGAAAGCAGTACTTTTTCCGTGAAAAGTCCTATTTGCTTTCCAATACTGTCTAATTTGTAGATCATATTCTGATCTTTGTTCGCATCAGAGCCCATCTTTCCCGTCTTGCACTCAACAATCACAATGCGATTGCCCTTGCGTAAAATAACATCCAGCTCATTGCGCACATTAGCGCTTTTCTTTATATCATCCGTTACTTCAACATTGGCCAGCACCTCATCACAGCCCGCTTCTTTGCCAACCAACCAGGCGTATTCCTCCATCCATCCGCCTCCGCCAAAGTAGCGCAGACTTGATTCATCCTGAAAGCATACATAGTCTGGTTTCTCGTCAGACCAGTTGATGAGCTTATCACCACTGAGTCTTTTAAAATCATAAAACCAGCCCCCGCGAGGCGCTTGGTTCAGCTTAACGGTTAGCCCTGAGGGCTTAACGTTTCTCTTATTATTAATCTCGTCTAGGGGCGCTCTTGCTTCTCTATTAATAACTCCAAGAAAGTGCTGAAGGGGGGAGTCTTTGCCTTCTTCTAGTGACTTTGGCCTTACGTTATTCGCCAGCCAAAACGTGAGCGCTTTACGTGACAGTGCCGCCTGCTCCCAGTCATCTAAGGCATGTTTACGCAAGGTTTTATGGGTAGCCGCTAGTGATGATTCAATGGTAAGCAGTGTTTTCATCGGCTCAACTTTACGATCGGAACCGGGTCGAATAAATTCAATCTGGTTATTTGCAGTATCGTTATAAATAGCCCTACAAGGCTCGCCCTCTATCACCTCAAGCACTGCTGCCGCCATAAGCTTATTACCGCCAGTTATATTGTAAGTGATATTTTTTGGCTCAAATTCATCGTTTAAATCATCACTCAAATTCATAATGTAATCTACGATCGAATCATAATTATGATCGGGAAGCCCCTCTACAACTCTGACGTCACTCTCCTTAAGGTTACAGTGCTTGATTAAAAGCTGGCGAAGATGCTCCCCTTCTCCCTTATTTTTCATAACCTCGCTGAGCAACAGAACCACATTAGCGGGCCGGTACTGCAGAACTGGGATTAAAATAGCCAAAGCTTGTCCCGTGACAATCGCGACCTGTACTGTTTTCATCACATTTATCTCATAATATATAAGCTTTAAGCAGTTATAACAGTAACCGCTTTTTTATTTCTGCCAGTCAATCTCGACACCGTTAGGGGTGATTTTTATGCTGGGCGGGCGCAACTCAGTTAAAGTATAGATAGCAGAAAACCCTCCTGTTAGGGAAAGGGTTATCCCACTCACTACCAACAGACTTAGTTTAGTCGTCGGCTCTGGATCCAGGTAGGCTAAAATAATAATGGATACCCCTGCAAGAGAGATACCCACAGAAACACACACGCCAGCGAATTCTCGCATACTCAACTTAGCCTTCTTGCCCATATCAAAAAGGGTGTGTTCTGATAGGTCTACTCCAAGGCCTGCGTCATCTTCAAACAGCACACGCGTATTATTCTTGTAAGCCAATGCCAATTCCCTTAACCACTGATGGCTGCTAGTCTTTATTACTTTCATTTTATTCTCCGATTACCGATACGGTAAAAATAAATTAATAAATAAAACAGCCAAATAAAGGTCTAGGTTTCAGCAAGTGGCACGGCAGACCATTTCATTCAATAAAGACCATGCTTTGCCCTTAGCCGCGAGTAATCCCTATTCAGAGAAATAACAACTGCCTTCGTACACCACTACCGCCCCGGCAACAATAGCCGTTGGAATGATCACAAAGGGAGACATAAGCGCCGCACCAACAGAACCAATAATACCTGCTGAACCAGCTATGATTCCCGTTGTGCCAGCAGCCGATGCACCTGCCGCCGTGGAACCTAACATTACAGCCCCCGATGTTGAGTGCGTGATAGCATAAAGCCCCGCCGTCTTCATGCCGATGCCCGTTGCCGCTGTAGCACCAGCACCTACGCCAACGGCACTCGTGGCACCTGCCCCTAATTGTTTACTTGGTGTGTAATTACAAATACCCGCAACAGCGTAAAGAGGAGCCATAAGCGCTATAGTCAATATGATTTTTTTCATTTTTAATGCCTTAGTCTATTCAATTTAAATGGTGCGAAAATATCATCTATCCTTTACTAAAAAACCATTCAAGGTAGATGGTTCACCTGCCAGAGAAACTATCACTTTATACATTCTCTATCTTGCTGAAATCACCGCCTGTCTTTTTTTGGCAGATTTAACTTTCAAGCTCGATAGGGTTATTGGAACACACTCACCCACAACAAAGGTTCTATGACAACCTTGTGATAATGCTTTTGGTTGCGGAATATCACTTTGCATTCCCCCATACATCGCTATAATCGCCATTACACAGCATGGCAAATCAGCAAGTCTAGCGAGTATTTAAGGTTTGAGATTTCACTCATATCTAAATGCGAACCTTCTGCAAGTCGCTGCTTTATTGTAAAAACCACAGCCCTATCACCAGGCACCATGGTAATAGCCTGACGCTGATGCGGGCAGTATTGGTTTAAAAGCATACTCAAAAATAGCGCTGTTGTTTCATGGCCAACAGCTGAAAAAAACCCACCTGCGAGTTCATGCCTGGCTGAAGAAACCGACAGCGGGCCGTTAAACTCATAACAGCCATACCCGGTTAATACAGGGGAATTCAACAAGTAGACCTTGCTAGAGGTCATTTCATCAAGTGGTGTCATGATTTTATTTCCTACCTAAAAATAAAAAGCCTGCTCAAAATATTGTGCACTACCCAAACAAAGCGGCTTTATCTTTTTTGATAAAGAAAATATATGGATTCTATCTTCTTTATCTTTGATTTCTTTGTTTAAGCGAGCAACCATATTAGCCAATTCGTCTTTCTTTAAAGCTGCTTCGAATAAGGAATATTGCAAAGGAAAGCCAACATCACGCACCAAATGATGCACCCTCCTCAAGCGCCGTGGGTTTGAAATATCGTAACAAATCAGATAATTCGCAGGGCTAGACATGTAAATACTCCTCAACCTCATTCGCAGACAATAGAGCCGCCCGCCTTAGTAGCTTTCTTAGCCCTTTGGACTTTTTCAACCAGGCATTGTAAAAGCGCTTTTTGCCTTCAGGCTGTAGCTTGCATGCACTACTTGTTATCTTAAAATCTTCTACCCGCAGAGTCTGGGCACGAAAAAGTGTCCAAACCCATTCATCAATCATCGGGCGCACAGGCTCCATGATGTCACCCGCCAAACTCTCTCGCCCGGCGCAAACTTCATGTAAAAATCCTAAACAGGGGTCTAATCCCGCCCCTTTAAGGGCACTGATTGTTTCGTGATACGTCATCGTATAAGTCAGAGATAAAACTACGTTAACGGGATCAGTTGGTGGGCGCTTTATTCTTTTAATAAAACCCAGGTGTTTTGCAAACACACGGGTATATAGGTGAAAATATGCCGCTGCTGCAGCGCCTTCCACACCACGCAAAGATGGTAGGCTTATAGTACTTTTTTGCTGAATTAAGCTATTACACGATTTACTTAAGTGACGCTCAAGCTGGTGCGCCTCGTAGCGTAAATCAGGGCGTGCTTTTGCTATGCGTCTTGCTAAGCGTCGCTGCCCCTGCAACTTTAAATAAATAAGCCGATGCGCATAGCTTGCTCTTAATTCAGCATCACTATGCATTTCATACTGGGCTACCCGTCTATGAGCGGAGCGCGGCTCACGCCCTAGCAGCATTGCGCAGCGTTCAGGAAAACGGGAATTAAATACCAATAGATCGATTCTATGTAGCATCAACACACCCATCACACCGGCCTCAATGGTAACACTCGGCGACAACACCACTCTCTCAAGGCTTTTGAGTGGCACGGATGCTACACGGACTCCCTGCTTATAAATAAGCAATACCGATCTCTCATAGTTTATTGCGCTGCCACGTTCTTCAATAAATAATGTTTTCATTTTATAACCCCACGTATCTCTTTATATCACCAGACAAAAATATATATTAACGGCGAGGCGCAACATGTATTTAGACTCTGACGGAACGCTATGGGATTATTGGAACATACAAAATATAAAAAGGCTGGCCTGACAATGTTGTCAGAATTTTTAGACGGCGAGACCTGCACACTATTTTCACTATCAACACCCTTCCATTGCAGGGCATATTTTAGAGTACATCGTGATGGTGATAAACCCGCTGTCATAGAGCTTCAATCCCTTCAATTACAGAGCGTGATTTAGAGGTGAAGATCTTGCAGTAGCGCTATGGAATAAGCAGTCTCAATCCCTTCAATTACAGGGCGTGATTTAGAGTTGATTATGACCGGGGATACAGTAATCAATACGCGTCTCAATCCCTTCAATTACAGGGCGTGATTTAGAGAAAAGCATTTTCAATTGCTCATTACTTTACCAGGTCTCAATCCCTTCAATTACAGGGCGTGATTTAGAGGTAAATTGGAAAACGGTATTAGACATAAGAACCAGTCTCAATCCCTTCAATTACAGGGCGTGATTTAGAGTGAAAAGAATGTCCATGGATAACGCGCTCGAAAGTCTCAATCCCTTCAATTACAGGGCGTGATTTAGAGCTGAGACAGGGAATGTTTCTCATTATCTAAACGGGTCTCAATCCCTTCAATTACAGGGCGTGATTTAGAGTGCGGCAGCGATTTTACATTTTATATTCAATATCTTATAGCACCCCTTCACAATAAAGGCGATATCGATTTGCTGGTGCTGATCATTTAAACATGCCATGCGCATTTCTTCCGTTTTTAACTTGTCGCGCTAATAGTATAGGCTCCCATGCCAAATGTCGTATTTTTTCCAATATGCAGCCACTGCCCCAATTGTAAGGCATGCTGATAAGGTTGCAAATTACCTTGTAACGCCCACTGCCCGGTTATGCCCCCAAGAGCCATTTTTTGCTGTTGGCGATTGGAGTATCGCTCCCAGTCCGTCCAACGTAATGTGGCGTGACTTTTAATATGGCGCGCATTGTCCATGTGGGCCCTCATGTCGGTATAAAGTGGCGCAAGCTGGGTTACGTGGCGCACCAATTCTACACGGCGCAACAGGGGGCCAAGTAAATCCAGTGGGTTTATTTTATCGGGGCCGATGGGTTTACTTTGACGCTGCAAGCGCATCGGGGTGTGTATGTTTAAAGTAAGCGCTTGCATAGTGTGTTTCATTATTTGTAACTGTTGCGGGTGTTCAATTATGCAAGGGGTTTCACTTCGCCAAATAATTTGGGGTATTTTTTCATTGTCTACGTCACGCTCTACGGCAACGCTTCGCAGTGTTGCGGCATGGCGACCTTTTCCAAGGCCTCGTTGTAGTGCTTGCTGCCAGGCCAGCACAATGAGTGGTAGTTGCTTCATTGCCGGGCCAATTAATACCATGCTGAATTCAAGGTTGTCGCCTGCTTGTAAATATTTTTCACCGGGTGCGGGGGGTTCAATAATATAAAGTGCTGGCCGTTGGGTATAACCTTTTATGGCCGTATTAGCCTTTGCTGCGGGTTCAAATACTTCGGTGTAGGGGCAGGTTTCTTTTAGCGGGCACTCATTGCAATGTTTCATTGCAGTCATGCAGGCCACCCGCCGCAATGCGTGGCCAAATATACCCCGTAATGCCGAACCGCTATAAAATGGTAAGCGGTGGGCGACTTGCATTGTAGCGGAAAAATGGTAGCGGGCTATGAGGTAGTTTTCGGTATCGCTGCGTTCACTCTGCTCTGCCGGTGCTTCTTTTAATGTGTCGGCAAGGGTCATGATGACGATAGCTCCTTTAGCCGAGCTTTGACTTTTTTATTTTTTTTCATATCTATACCTAAGTGTCTATAAATTCTGGTAGCCAGCTCATACAGTGTACTTCTTTCTTCTGTACTGCCTTCGCCAATGACCTTCGTGATTAATTGGCTTAGGTCGGCAGATAACTGACCACTTGCGCCTACACCAGGGTTTTTATCTGTTTCAAGTTTTTCGCGGAGTAAAAAAATATCTTTACCGATACCGCTGAGTTGTGAAAGGTTATTTGCGCGTTGTTGTACTTGTTCTTTTTCGCGCCGTATTTGCGCTTGTGCCGCCTGTTGTTTCTGTTGCCGCTCGGCTATTAGTTCGGCGCGTTTTTGTTGGCGCTCTACTTCTATTTTTTGTGCTTTGCTTGCTTGCTCTGCATTGTTGTGAGGGTTGATATTTCTGAGTAACTCGCCTATTTCGAGTGGCTGTCTTTGGGGGCGCTCAAATACAACCCATCCAAATGGGAGCAGGTTTTCGTGCTGCTTAGCATTTCGGCCCGCTAACCAGCGGGTATGCGGCAAGGATTCATAGTTAGCGCCATCACCCTTTTTACCTAAAATCTTAATATGACGGCAGCCTTCTACCGTTTTACTGTCTGCACCACCATAACGGCCTAGCCGCATCAGCATAACGTGCCCGTCTTTTAGTGCGGGGGCAAGTTGTTCCAGTAATGACGTTATATCTTGTTGCCAGCGGGAATTACTGCATTTTAATGCTTCGAGTTCATCCAGTTCGATTTTAAGCTGCGGCAAATAATAATTATTTACACAGGTACAAAGCTCATCAAGGGTATTTATTTTTGGAATTTTCGTATTAATGTTTTGGTGAACGACGGGGTTCATTAATGTCCATTGTATTTGGCCAAGTTGGTGCAGGCCTGCATCTAAACATTCAAGAATATTACTTGGTCCGCTTTCATTTGACTGCACACCTTTTTTAGCGGGTTTACGTTTTATATTTATTGCGAAGTAAATATTACACGGGTTGTATTCTTCAGCCGGGGCATAGTCGCTGTCGCTGATCTTTAATAAGCGCAAGGGGTCTTCGGGAATCTCTTTGTAGGCCAGTAGGCGGTGTTGTAAATTTTGGTTAGCCGTATTTATTCCCTTTTTATTTGGCACAGGCGCAGGTGATAGCTCTAGCTGTGCATTCAGGTTATCCAATATGGCGGTACGAATAGCCCCTTTGATGGCACTGCCGGGAATAAAGGGCTGTTCAGTATGGGGGTTGTAACTGGTGCGCTGAATTTCTAGCTGACTGTCTTTTTTTTGACGTCTGTTGTTCTGGTATTGAATAAAGCCTTCATGAAGATTAATGGTACGGTAGGCAAAAGGCTTGAGTGTGCTCTTTTCATTATCCAGTTCTGTTCGTAGTGCTGTCGGGCTATCTTGCAAAGCCAGGTTGCCAAACTTTTGCCACTGCTGTGGACTCAGTGCCTGCTGTATGTCGCGGGGCCTAAGCAAGCAAAGTTGTTGATCGGCAATGACATATTCAGTAGGAAAGTAGCTTTCATCGCAGCCAAGGTGTAGCGGGCTGAGGGTACTTAGTTTGAGGGTTTCTTTTTGCCATAAGGGCTTCATGCTGCAACTCCTTCTTGCACGATCGCGAGCGTGGGTGCATAACCTTGGTGTACAGTGCCGACAATGCTTTTTGATAGGCCACCTAGGCCCTGACCACAGTAGTTTTCAATAGGCATTGTGGTGGGGCAAAGCACTGCACCTGTTGCTGCTAGCAGTATTGGGTTTTTAAAGGGCTGCCCTTGAATGGCGGCTAAATCGCCATGGCGACCAAAGTGTGTTTGGGTTTTGTAGTAACAGTGTGCGGGCTGCCAGCTTTGCCCTTGGGGGGCGCTGGGTGCAAGGGTCAGCAGGGAGTTGGCCTGGGTATGTTTGGCAGGTGTGAGTGCTGCGTGTTTTTGCAGGGTAAATTTGCCGGCGCCATTACTGGCTTCTTTGCCATAACCAGTATGGCCGATGTATTCGATGGCTTCGAGCACATCGGCTGCTGCTATTTTTTGCGCGTTATAACATACATACAGCTCAAGACTCAGCGAAGGGTGATACCAGTTTAGTTGGCGGCTAAAAGGGGCAAAGCCTTCGCCCTGCCCTGTGCTGCCAGTTTTACGGTTCAGGCTGTTGTGGTAACGGGTTTGCTGTGTTGTGAGGGATGTTAACGGGCCGCCCAGATCAAGCCGTTGGGCGAGCTGGGTTTCGTCCATAAGGTGTGTTTGCCATTGTTTTAGCGGTTTGGCGAGTGCGCATTCTTCGACCCATTTCTTTTGTTTGAGTGCTTTACGCTGCATAGCGCTTTCAGGGCTGTTGTTAAAGCTGTCGATACCCATCAAGTGAGGCGGACAGGCAGGCCGGGGAATAACGCCCTGGGGTAACGGATCGGCGATAACGGCAAAGGGTGATCCACCCTGGTAGCCTTCAAGTGCTTGTATGAGTGCAGACTCACCCTGAGTATGTCGCAATGCCCAGCAAAACTGCCCAAAAAGCGTGTCACCACGCAGAGCTGTCACAAAGGCACCTTGGGGTTTAATGCTAATTTTCAGGGTTTCCATAGCGGCCTCTTGGTTGGTTACGCAGCGCTGCTGAAGGGTTCGATCTTTTCGAAGCGCTCTTGCAAAGTTTCGCTGTTAAGGGTGATGTGTGTAAATTGAATTTTGCCGTAACCACGTGAACCGGAGCCACCAATACCATCGAGCTGGAGCAGTTTCAGGCCCACTAGCAGCAGGTCGAGCAAGGCGTCATCGCCTTCAACGAGATGTTTTAGGCTAACGCGAAAATCAAACAAAGCGCCAGCGGGTACACGCTCTGTTTGACGGGGGTTGTCTGCGGTGCCACTGATGCGGTTGATGGTGTTCTCGAATTTAGCCTCGGTGAGTAACTGGCTTCTGTCATCACGCTCGCTCAGCCATGCACTGGTGAGTGAGCTGTCCCAAAAGCTGGCACGGGTGGGCCCCACTTCTTCAATTAGTTTATCCCCTTTGCTTGAAGCCGATACGCCACATAAGCGGCAAATATCGAGGGCTTGTTCGCGTTGTGTACCGTCAAATTTTGAAAGGGACGTGGTGTTGACAGGCTTGCCATCGGTGACGCCCACTAGACCAGCCCGCCACTCTAACAGGCTGCGCAATTTGCCTTTGATGCTGGAACCGGGAATATAGGGCTCCTGTGTATAAGGGTGCTTGATAATGGCATTATCAATGCCACCAATGTGAATTTCTTCATTGCCTGCACCAATATGCAGACCGGTAAGCAGCTCAATTTTTCCTTCGATGATATTGATACTTCGCAAGGTTGGGTTGTCCATGGAATCTCCGTTCAATTTGTTTTAGTTGCCCTTTTCCATTTTGTAGAAACCCATAAAGGCTTCCATAAATAGGCGAAAATGGTAGTAAGTTTCAGGGTTATCTTCACTCAGCTGCCTCAAGCCTTCTCGAATAAGATCATGATAATTTTTATCCACCAGTTTTCGTCCGTGGGCATAAGCGACTTTGGCATTGAGCATTTTTATCATCGGAAGATATTCTGGGTAAGCGCTCGGTTTATTACGGATTCGCTGCTCCCACATCAATAGCTCATCATAAAAGCGCCTTAACTGGGTGGGCTTGTTAGCCTCTTTAAGCTTTGTTTTTCCAAGCCCTACTATATTGTGTGCGACGCATTCAGCGGCCTTTTGTGCATCTTCGTCATATAGGGTCATTGAGGGTGATTTAAAATCTAGCCCGCTCAGGTCGATCTTTTCGCTCGGGTTAGACCCACTGGGACTCGTCTGATGATTACTCATGGTGTCATCCTATTTTTCGGTGCAGATAAAGATGGGTTTGCAGGCTGATCAGCCAGTTGGCATGGTGTGCCTGAATTCCATTTAAAATAATTTCTTCAAATAAGCGGTGTCGAATGTCCTTTGCCCTCTGCGTATTTTCTGTTTTGTGGCGGTCTATGATCATCCGCTCGGTTTTATAGACCAAGCGTGAGCGCCATATAGCCGCTTCGGTGTTGCCATCTTTGGCTTGTTGGGCCATATGGCAGTAGTCCAGCAGGGCATAGAGGTAGGCGGTGGAAAGTTCGAATTCCTGACTGAGTTCGCTAAGCCTTTGCCGAGTGGCAAGCAGTTCTTTGTAGGTATCCCAGGAGACAGTTTGTTCAAAGCAGCAAATTGCATTTTTAACGTTTTCGCTGCCCTCTTTTCTGGATTTTGCGGCATTGAGTGCTTGTTCACCTAAATCGGCCAGCTCTTTAATGGGTAAGCCTGGTTTGGTGAGGGCTAAACCAGCGGAGAAGTGAACCGCAGCATTATGGGCTACATAGTGTTGAAATTGTTCCTGCAGAGCCAAGGCTAGTTGCATTTGGGTGTGCCATGGGCCAAGCATAAAAAAATCATCGCCACCGGCAAACAGTGTGTAGGTATTTTTATAGTTGTCGTCACTTTGGCATAACCAGGGTAAATAAATTGTAAAGAACTGGTTTATTTGGCGTGACAGTGCGCTCGTGCGGGCAAAACTAGGGTTTGGTAAACCGTTGGAAAAGATCAAACCGAGGTCGTCGACATCACCTTTAAATATGCCTAAGGCATTAATACCCTGCCAGCCTGAGTGATCACTGGCTTCGCTTCGATCTTCACAGGCGATATGATTGAAGGTTTTCAGGGCTCCAATTTCGAGGGTGGCATCTTCATTAGACGCTAACTGATAGCGCTCCTTTTCCCAGTCGCTTGCTTGCTCAAAACGCGGGACTTGGCTATTAATAAATCGGCGGGCGTAACCGTTCCATAGTGGCGCTTTGGCATTTTGTTCAGGCAATGAATAATCCCATACTCTACGCAAGTTGCCGCTTTTGACTTCTGCGCCAAATTTACCGCTGACATCTTCTTCATCGGTAAACTGAATAGCGTAACCTAAGATGGGAATTTTAAGGGCACGTAAACCTTGAAGAGGTGTGCGGGTAATAAGCAGGCGTTGCTTGCTCACCAATGCTTCCCCCATGCTTATTTGATCTGCTGCGAGTTCACTGATGTGTGCACATTTCTTTTGATTTTCTTCGTTTTGTGGCTCCTGATTTACTTTCTGCTGGGCTGGAGAAAAACCATTGATTTCGCATACGCCGAATTCGTTATCCATGCTGTCGAGATAGTGTGAGAATACAGGCGATAGTGTATCTTTTTCACACAGACCAAAATGTTGGTGTTTGGCCCTTTCCTGCTCTGCCGCAAGTTTGGACATCAGTTGTGCGTAACCACTGCTTTCGCCTGGCGTATTTACAAAGTTATTACAGCTGGCAGCATGCCAACACAGGCCCATACCCGATTGGCCATAGCTGATTTCAAGAAACCATTGGTTAATATCATTTTTTAAGTCCTCCAGCGCCTGAGTAATGTGCGGTAGATTGGGCGCAATAATAAGAAATTTCCCCGCTGCATTTAATACCTGACTGGTGCTGGGCAACTGGAGCGCTTCGAGGACGTTAAGGGCGATGCATTCGGCGATCAGTGAAACTTGAAAGGAGCGGCCGCGAAGTAGTTTTGCCGCTCTGCGGTTGGTTTCAGCGCCACTGCTGAAAATAAAGTTCTGAATGCCAAAAAAATCACCCTGTATGAGTAAAAATTTTTCTTCATTCCAGCCGTTTTCACTTTGCAGGGCCTGCAGGCTAGCCTGCTCGTCTTGACTTTGTGCGTAATGATTGCGCCACAACGCGGTAGCTAAGGCTGCAGTAATCTTGCTGTGGTCATAAATAGAGACATCTTCGACCTTTTCATCGCCGTTGATTACCGGCACTGCTTGTGTGTAACACAGCCAAAGGGAATCGAAGTGGTCTAGCCAGAGAGGCAAACTCTGACGGTGGGAGTGCGGAATACTTTCAAATGCTTGACTGAAGTCTTCCCAAAGGCGGCTATATTGTTTTTTGGATTCATTATTGTTCAATGAAACATTTTTTTCTGGCATCAAGGCGTAAGGGCTTAACGAACACAAGGGATAACGGTACTGTAAAGGGGCTGGCTTGACCTTTTTGTGCGGATCAATTTGTTCAAAGAGTGTGGATAGCCGTATTTTTGTAGGTTTGCTGATCGCTTTGGATTGCCGGTTTTGACTGACTGGATTGTGAAAATCACGATAGCTTTTGCCCGCTGCAAGATGACTTGCTGTAGTTAATATGCAGGGCAAAAAACTCTCTGTTTGCTGCGCTGAAGCAGCGATGTGTACAAAAGAATCAATGGAATCAGCTTCATTCCAACTACTGCAGGGGCTGTACTGACCAAGGCCCAGCTCGGGAAGCTGGCTTTTAAGCTTATCCAGTGCAATAGCAGTATACGCAGCATACTTTTGAGGGATGGCTTGCTGGGTAGGTGAGTAACGCTGCATAGACTGTTGAGCACTGCTTTCATTTGTAGGAATACCCGCTCGCTCAGCCAGCTTACCTATTTGTTGCAGGTAGGCTAGCAATGCTACCTGTGCGGATGCTTCCAGTAACGAATCATTCATGTACGTTATTCCTTGAGGTCGATCTGCTCAGATGGAAGATTGATCATGTAGGTGCCACTGCCGCGCTTACCGGTTCTAGTTATTTTATAGTGAGCGGCCAGGGTTTTACCGAGCTCCACTTCAAAGCCATTTTTTATTCTCGATATTTTTTCCGTGAAAAAATTTGCATCCATGCCATTTTTTAGTGCGAATTCAGTTTTATCCGTATCGCGCATTTCACCAAGCTGGGATTTATAAATATCGAGAAACCGATGCGCATAGTCTTGGTTTGGTTCTAACTCATGAGGAACTGTTATTGACTCGCCATCCAGTGCGCTCTTTACAAACATAGTATAAAAAGCAAATAAGGTGGGCTTTAGTTCAATCTTAATATTATGGGCATGCAAGGTTTTTGAGTGAAGGTCTATCGTTAGCATGGGGGCATCAGTCAAGCGACTCGCTTGACTGACTATATCGGAAAAGCCAACATCCTTTTTAAGTAAGGTTTCTGAAAAATTATCCCTTAAACGGATAAAAGGAATATTGGCCAGCTCAACTTTTACGTTGTGCGTATCAAGTGGTTTGTTATCACGCGCATAAATCACATGGCTTTTGGGACTGGGGTAGAAGAAATCTCGATGGCCATCGTAGCCCTCAGGCACCAGCACATGAGACAAGCTATCTTGCTTGCGGCCGTAGAGCGACAAGGCATAACCTAAATAATAGCCCATGGTTTTACGCCCGCCAGCCATTGATGCGTGTAATATAGTGTTTGGCTCGGCTGTTATCTTGCGGATACGCTGGGTAATGAAGTCAGCAGCAGACTCATTATCACTATGACTGCGAATATCGGCCATTTCTTCCCCGTCTTTATCCGTTATTACGAGAATATCATCCGTGCTAAAAGAAATTGGCGGTAAGCTGTAATCTTCACACAGCTTGTGAAACTTACCCGTTTCGGAGTGTAATAAATCAAGTTTTGCTCGATCAGCACCTTCTATTGTACTGATTAGGTATATTTGATCGGGAATAAACGGCTCAGGCTGTGTCACCAATACATACAGCGTTTCAGTGAGTATTTGAGAGCTCATTCCTGAGACGGCCAAAAGGATTCGTTTTGATTCAGTCATTCTCGTTATATCCAAAAAGTTGTTCATACGAGCTGCGGCATTTGTAATCACGCAACATAAGTCTAGCCTTGTATTAATTTGTTCAACTATTTAAACAGATGGTTTCAATTTCGTCATATCTGACAATGTTGTGACAGAATTAGAACTAGGCTGGAGGGGTATTTAGGGGGCACATTAAGCTATTTCTAATGAGCCCAACTTAACGGGAACTTATTATGCTTATCACAACCATCCCGTCTTCAAATTCAGCTAATGGGCTTACCACTGGGGCTGCTTCTTTCTTCTCTTAGCGCTCACCTTCCACTTTTTCCGGCTACGAAAACCTCATGTTTCTTACCGTCAGTACCTGCTTAGTGACCAGCTGGAGCGCTTCTGCAGGGAATAAAGAGCGACTTGTCGCGGCCTTACCGTCCGCTCATCAGGAGCGGCAAAAAAGCCCCCAGCACCTGGGGGCCGCCATGCCTTTAATAAATCTCCTCAAGCGCTTTTAAACGCTCCAGCAGCCTGCCTGCTTCTGCCACTCCGTTAGCGGTAGCTTTGCGAACCCAAGCACCTCGATAGCGAGACCATTTGAAAGCAGTACCCCGCAACATCGCCCGCACTTCGTCGGAAGGCTTGCCACCGGAAAACTCGATACACACCCGGCCATCATCGATGGCCATCGAAAAATCATCATTTTTAAATTCTAGCGGGTCGCTGTTTCTCAAACCCTCTAACCCGGTTATACGTTGCTTTGTCCGGCGTATTTCCGCGTTATTATTCGAGAGAGAGTAAGAAGCAAAGCCCACGCGGCCACAATGATCAGGCTTTAAAATCTTATCGGCCTGGGCCTCTGAAAGCAGGCCCGCTGCGACGATCTCCGCCGCTTTTTCTTCGTCTGTCAGTCTGGCAGTACGAATAATTTTATTTACCGCTTTCATGGTCTCTTGTGATCGTTCAAGCCCTGCCAGCTTTTCTTTAAGCTTTTTGATGGCTTCTGGGTCATTCGATGCGATGCCAGCATTGCCAACCCTTTCCGCTTTCTGGCGGTAATGGTCGGCTTTGCCGTCCAGTTCAAAGGCTTTGTCGAAGGTGTTGTGTATTTTATTGCGGTAGTTGCGGTCTCGTTGTTCGCTATGATGGCCAACTAAAATAGGCTGGCCAAAAGGGATAGCTTCGACCATTTGTTTAGCCCGTTTATAGGTGGCTTGAAAATCTTCACTGGCTTTATCGGCTCGCTCTAGCATCCGATCCTTGCGGGCTTCCTGCTGCTCTTGGTAGTCATCGGTAACAAATGAGGAAGTCTCAACGCTCGCACCCTCCTCCTCGACCTGCTGCCCCTCAATTTTTCTCCCTGCAGCATCAAGACCACGAGCGCCTAACCATCCCAAAGCCCCAACCCTGGTTTTAAAGGTTTTTGACTCGGTAAAGGTGAGCACTGAAAATTCTCCGTTAGGCTGTGGAAATAAACCACGGGTTAAACTCTCATTGTTGCCCATATCCAGGCGGTAATTTGTCGCTGAATCCTTTGCGGCTTCGTTCTTTGATTCCTGGTTTTTCTTGCCAGGCTTCGGCGGTGTTGGCTCCGAGTTGTCTGCCAGATAGGCTTTCACCTTGTTAATAATCTCCGCCTTTTCTTCGTGATCTTCAGGCTTTGCACGTTTACAGCTGATCCCCTCAAGCTGAGCAACACGGCCAGGCGCTTCATTCAACCACCACTGATTTTCCTTTTCCCCCACGCACGAACAACGGTCACAGTTATAAAAACGCTCAAGGCTTCGGATTGCTTGGCGATACTTAGCAACTGGAACAAATTCCACCGATTGGGCCGCGTTATCTTCCTGTTTTTCGACTTCCTGGGGCTCTTCGCCACCCTCGATGGGTTCAACTTGATTTTCTGTAAACAGGCTACACATAGGCCAGAATTTAAACGTTTTTTCAGCATCGCTTTTGCTTTCCGTTTCTGGTGCTGGCTTTGCCTGCTGTTCTTCGCCCTGCTTTTTAGCCTTCAACGGTGAACCCCAAACCCGATATGACTTTGATCCTTTTTTGACTTTGAAACCTTCTTTTTTCCAATCATGGAAGGTTTTAAACATTTCGCAACCGGTAGCTTGCTGATACATCACCAACAAAAAATCGTTTACTTTTTCGCAGCCCTCAAACCCTTCTAACTCCATGCTACCCTCTGCCATTTCCATCATGTCTTGGGCCTCTTGGCTCATGGCAATCAAAGCCTGCCTAGCCGCTACCGTTTCAGGATTTATTTTCTTGGTTTTTTTGCCCTTAACCCCCTGCTCTTGAGGAGCTTCCCCCCGGAAGGATTCTTTTGAATTTGATTTGTTTTGGTCGTCGTTTTTTACTTGAGTGTTGTTCATAGCTGGTAAGCGCCTATTAATCAGGGTG